>NZ_JBANBA010000119.1:0-29976 GCF_059803475.1 Bradyrhizobium sp. UFLA05-89
GTGCCCTTGATGGTGTGGACGAGGCGGAAGATGTTATCCAGGATCTTGGCGTTGTTCGGCTCCTGCTCGAACTTCACCAGCTGATTGTCGACGGTGTCCAGGCTCTCGCTGGTCTCCGTCAAAAACTCCCGCAACAGATCATCCATGAAAACAGGCCTTCATAAGGGAGGGCGCACATGTGCGCCTTTCAGAATGGCGCCAGCTTCACCGCAAAGCGTTTAATATTGGTTGAGTAAGTGCAAAAGAACGGAACCAACAAAGAGATAAGGCGCTCCGAAGGTTTCGAAGCGCCCTATAAAGCTTTGATTAACGAGTGCCGTGCGGATGCCGTTTACGAAGCCGTAACAGTTATCGCCTCGCCCTCGGGCGCGAGCGTCACGGTGAGCCCGCAGGCTTGCGCCAGCAGGCGCGTATAATAAGGCTGGATCGCATGCGCGTCCGCGGCGGGTCCGCGCTCGCCGCTCAAGAGTTCGGCGATGTTCTGCGGCAGGCGCGCATTGTGTCCGGTAGCGGTGACGCGAAAGCTCATGGTCTCGCCGTCGCCGATCGGATCGACCTTCAGCATGCCGCCGCGCGGGATCGTATGCTGCGCGATCACGAGCATGTTGAGCAGCAGCTTGACGCGGTTCTTCGGCAACAAGAGCCGCGGCAGATTCCAGGTGATCGTGCACTTGCCGTCCTCGATGTGGCCGCGCGCCATGTTTTGCGCGTCACCGAGATCGATCTGCGCGCCGGACGATCCGGCCGCGCCGAAAGCGAGCCGGCAGAATTGCAGCCGGGCCGATGCCGTCTTGGCGCTCTTGCGAATCAGATCCAGCGCAAATTCACGGTCTTCAGGCTTGGGATCGTCATCGAGCACCTCGAGGCCGTTGACGATGGCGCCGACAGGGCTGATGAGATCGTGACAGACCCGCGA
Organism: Bradyrhizobium sp. UFLA05-89; assembly: GCF_059803475.1. Classification (NCBI taxonomy): domain Bacteria; kingdom Pseudomonadati; phylum Pseudomonadota; class Alphaproteobacteria; order Hyphomicrobiales; family Nitrobacteraceae; genus Bradyrhizobium; species Bradyrhizobium sp. UFLA05-89. The sequence continues at coordinate 917 of NZ_JBANBA010000119.1, forward strand.
GCATAGAAGCGCCGCGAGTTCGAGCATATCGGGAGCAGTAGCGGTACCGGGTGACGAGGTGCCAGACATCGATGGTTCCTGGAATTGCGCGGCCGAACGGCGGCGAATCACGCGTGCCCTAAAATTGGCCCGGGTTCTAACATTCGCACCCCATTGCAGCTAGCGCTTGCGATAGGCTCGAAGCGGCAAGGACGCGAATCAACTGGGGACGAAAGAGGTTGCCGATGAATGAGGCATGCAGGTGAAGGGGCGCATTGATGGGCCGACTGCCCTGGGCCTGATGGAGCCGTTGACTGCTCTGGTGCTGAAGGCAGGCGAAGCGATCCTTGCCGTCAATCGAGCCGCGATGCGGATCGACGGCAAACAGGACGGCTCGCCGGTCACCGAAGCGGATCTCGCCGCCGACCGCATCATCGGCGAGGGGCTTTTGCAGCTCGCGCCAGACACGCCGACCCTGTCGGAAGAGCGGGCCCAGCTTGCAACGCCGCCGTTTCAGGGCAGCTTCTTCCTGGTCGATCCGCTTGATGGCACCAAGGAGTTCGTCGCCGGCCGCGACGAGTTCACAGTCAATCTTGCCATCGTCACCGACGGCGTGCCGCTGCTCGGCATCGTCAGCGCGCCCGCGCTTGGCTTGCTCTGGCGCGGCATCGTCGGACACGGCGCGGAGCGCGTGACGTTTAATGGCGCTATCATCGCCGTTGCCGAGCCGATCCGGAGCCGAAAGCTGCCGAAGCCCGGCGAGCCCTGGGTTGCCGCGGTCAGCCGCTCGCATTGTGATGCCCGGAGCGAAGCCTTCATTGCCGGCCGGCCCGGTGCGGTCAGGAAAACGGCAGGGTCGGCCGTCAAGTTCGGGCGCATCGCCGAAGGCAGCGCCGACATCTATCCCCGCCTCGGCCCAACCTCGGAATGGGACGTCGGCGCCGGCTGCGCCGTGGTCACCGCCGCCGGCGGCAAGGTCACCGACGGCACGGGCGGCGAGATCCGGTTCGGCGAGAGGCGTGAAAGCTTCATCGTGCCGGAGTTCATCGCCTGGGGCGACCCGCAGGGTGTCTGCGACGTTACTGGCTGAGCTGATCCTGGAGCGCGGGCCAGCGCTTGCCGACTTCGTAGAGGAAACGCTCGGGATCGGCGGCAAAGGCGTCGCGACTGTCCTCCCGGCTGAACAGATAGAGCCGCTGGGCCGAGATCACAAAAAAGCGGGGATTGCCGGCGATGACGACGCCGCGGGCGATATCGGTGGGATCATAGCCGCCGAACTGCGGTCCATAGACCTCGGGATGGGCCAAAAACTCCGCCCGGTTGCCCTCGTTCCGAAACCGCCAGACCGCGCCCCACAGGCTTGCCTCGAACTCGGCCGTGCCGAGAGCGGCCCCACCGTCGACGAAATAGGCCACGGGGTCGAATCCCTCGATGGCCACCCCGGAAAAGCGATTGACCACGATCCGCTCGGTGGTGGCGGCCTCGACGGCCGGACCGTAAAAAGCGAACCAAAGGCCGACCAAAACGGCGATCCAGAGGCCGATCAAGGCGATTCCGGGGCGCAGAGGGCTATCTTCCTGCCGTTGTGCCGTCATTGACGGATATCCCCGTTTATTTAGGCCGCTGGCAAGATGAAGGATTGGACAGAACCCGCAGTGATATCGGCAATGCCGTTGTGCCGTCATAGTTGCTGCGGATAACATCCGAGTCGAGGGGACATCGGCGCAACCCTAGCCCTCGCCTGTTGGCGTCAGGTTAAGGGTGCGACCGGATTCGATACCAGGGGTTCTTTTATGACTTTCGCATCACGCCTCGCCGCGGTCGCACTCGCCGCGCTGGTGGGTTGGATCGTGCCGGCCTCCGCACAGCAGCCTCCGCCGCCCAACCTGCCGCCGCCGCAGCGGACCCCGACGCCCAACACCTATGGGCCGGACGAGCTGGTCAACGCCGGGCACCGCTTCTTCGGCAACGTCTCGCGTGGGCTCGCCTCGATCATCGAGAAGGCGGTCAGCCAATGGGGCCTGCCGAACGGCTACATCCTGGGCGAGGAAGGTTCCGGCGCCTTCGTCGCAGGCCTGCGCTATGGCGAAGGCACGCTCTACACCAAGAACGCCGGCGACCTCAGGGTCTTCTGGCAAGGACCCTCGCTCGGCTTCGACTGGGGCGGCGACGGCGCCCGCACCATGACGTTGGTCTACAACCTGCCCGCCACCAACGCGATCTACCAGCGCTTCGCCGGCATCGACGGCTCCGCCTACATCATCGGCGGCTTTGGCATGACGGCGCTGACCGCCAACAACATCGTGCTGGTGCCGATCCGGTCCGGAATCGGCCTGCGACTCGGGGCCAATATCGGCTACTTGAAATACACCCCGCGCGCGACCTGGAACCCGTTCTAGAGAATTCGCCCGGGGGCCTTGGCGTCTGGCAGACAAAAAACATCGAAAACAACCCCATGCAAAGTAGCGGGTGACCACCGGCGCGATGCGTTGCGCGTCTTACGGAACCATTTGACACGTCGGGCAAATCAGCAGCATGACTTCAGCATCGCGGCGCGCGGGATGGATGGAGCCGTTGCGAGCTTTTTCGGTTAGCGATTCACGTTAACGACGGGCCGGGGCTGGCTTTTTGCCGGCCCGCCATGGCATGGTCTTTGGTAAATTTTTCCTTGTCTCTGGGAGTTCTGGCTCATGGTCGAACCGATCATGTACCTTGCGATCGGTTTCCTGCTTTCGATGCTGTGCGGGCTCGCGATCGTGCCGCTGGTGCATAACCGCGCGGTGCGCCTGACCACGCGCCGACTCGAGGCGGCAACGCCGCTGTCGATGGCCGAGATCCAGGCCGACAAGGACCAGCTCCGCGCCGAATTCGCAATGTCCGCGCGACGGCTGGAGATGAGCGTCGATCAGCTCAAGAACAAGACCACGAGCCAGCTTGCCGAGCTCGGCAAGAAGAGCGATGCCATCAACCGCATGAAGATCGAGCTTGGCGAGAAGAACGCCACGATCTTCGCGCTGGAGGCGCGCGAGAAGGCGGTGAAGGAGCAGCTCCGCGCCACCGAGGAGGAGTTCAACACCAAGACAGAGGCGCTGCGCACCGCCGAGCAGGCGCTAACCGACAAGCAGGGCGAACTCGCCAAGATCAACCATGAGCTCTCCGACCGTTCGATGATGGCGGAAAGCCGCCAGGTCGAGCTGGTCACGGTGCGTACGCAGATCGAGCAACTGAAAAATCGGGTCGGCGACGCCGAGAAGGAATTCGCCTCGACACAGGCGCGGCTGGCGCAGGAGCGCTCGGAGTCCGAAACCGCTTCGCGCGAGCTACAGGACGCGCGCGGGCGCGTCGAGAATCTGAGCCAGCGCGTCACCGACCTCGACCGCCAGCTGATCGTGCAGGTCAAGGAGGCCGAGATGCTGTCCGGCCGCGTGACCGATCTCGAGGGCCGGCTCGCAACGCAAGGCAAGCTGCTCGCCGAGCGCGACTATGAGAACAACCAGCTCCGCCAGGGCCAGGAGACGGCCGAGCGCACCATCAAGGAGCTGCGCACCGAGATCGCCGGGCTGAGCGCCGGGAACAAGTCGCCGGCGCTGGAGGCGCTGCGCAGCGAGAAGGCTGCGCTCGAGGAGCAGCTCAAGGCCGCGCGCGACGAGCGCGGCAAGCTGCAGCGCGACATTAACGCGATCCAGCAGCAGGCCGAGAGCTCCTGGGCGACCGAGCGCATGGAGAACGCGCTGCTGCGCGAGCGCATCAACGATATCGCCGCCGAGGTGGCCAAGCTCGCGATGCAGCTCGAAGGCCCGAACTCGCCGATCGAGGCGCTGCTCGCGGCCGAAGCAGGCCAGGCCTCGAAGCCTGCCCCTCGTCCGGCCAATGGCGCTACCGCGAACGGCGCGGCCGCGACCAGCCTGCCCGAGGGCGGCGGCACGCTCGCCGAGCGCATCCGCGCGCTTCAGGCCCACGCCTCCCGCGCCCGCCAGCAGGGGGCGTGAAACCGCCGGAATTCCAACCTTCGCAGCGGATTTGCGAGGTTTACGGACAGTTTTCCGACGCGACGGCGCCTGAAAACTTGACACCTTTGGCCCGCACTTCTAAATCGCGGGCTCTGACGTGCCGGTCGGCCAACCGCCTGGCCGGCACAATGGTCCCGGGCGCATAGCTCAGCGGGAGAGCGTTCCCTTCACACGGGAGAGGTCCAAGGTTCGATCCCTTGTGCGCCCACCAAAAACGCAACAAAATCAACAATTTGCCTTGCCGTCTCCCATCATCTGTGCCCCGGAAATCTCAGGGTACAGCCGGGGCACAGACGTCCGCTGATGGCTGATTTGATCGCCCGCTTTCTGCTATCGGCCCCGCGCGAACGAATGCGACCGGTGCAGTTGCTATTGAACCCGGTCGACTCGAAATCGCTTCCTCGCCAAAGGCTGCGGGCCGCGCCAGCGACCGAGGGCCTCGCCGATCGCCGAAAAGGCCCCCTCTTCGTCTCGGAGCCGGCGGACTAGAGCAGGACGTGCGCTGGGTACCGCCCTTTTGTACCAACGCCAAAGGTTGCTAGGCAGGCAACAAACCCGCCACACGACTTCAACACGTCTCCCGAGACGAGGAGGTGCCCGCCTCCCAGACTCCAAGCCAACCGGCGGTACCCCTACGCCGTTGAGGTCAGTCGCTTGGCCTGATCAGCCGCGGCGCGTCGCGCCGCGATTGCCATCCAGTCGCGCAGCAGTCCCCTGTCCTCCTTCGAAAATGAGGCTCGCCGCTTAAAGTCTTCAAGCGTCTCACCGGGATGGCATCGCTCGAAGTCTTCACGGATCAACGATTCGAGGTAGTTCCGTTCTTCCTCACTGGCTGGGAGCTGATTGTAGTGAGCGCTAGTCGGCATGGTGGCCGTCCTAATTTGCCTACAGCGTGTCGCATAAGCATCGTTAGATGGAGCTTTGCCATCACACCAGCTATCGTTTCTTTCGCTTGTCCTCGAACCACTCCACCTTCCGGACAGTGTAAGCCTTCGCGCCACCGGGGGCTTCGACGAGTACCGTCGTGCCTTTGGTCTTGCCGATCAGAGCCCTAGCGATCGGTGAAGTCACTGAAATCCGGCCCTCCTTCGCTTCGGCCTCGGGCTCACCGACGATCTGCCAGATCCGCTTCTCACCGGTGTCGTCATCAATCAGCGTCACTGTGGCGCCAAACTTTATCGTATCGCCGGAAAGCTTCGATACGTCGACGATTTCGGCGCGCGCGAGCTTGTCTTCCAAGTCGGCGATTCGAGCCTCATTAAGTTTTTGCTCCGCGAGCGCAGCCTGGTATTCCGAGTTTTCAATCAGGTTGGCCTCGTCGGAAATCGACTGCTGGATTCTCTGAACAAGGCAAGGTCTCGCGACTCGAATGCGGTGCCTCAACTCCTCTTCGAGGGCAACATGACCTGCAGCGGTTACAGGAAATCTTGTCATTGGATTTTTGCACCGACTAGTTCGGGAGACACCTGAATGCGGGATCGACCAACGTTCTCCCAAATGCGCTAACCATTGCCGCCGCTTCATGGTCTCCGCGATCTTCGAGGACGCGACTGAGCATTTGTACTCTTTCTCGAAAGGCGGCCAACAGAGATGGATCGCGTTCGCACAAGACACCGGCCACACAAAGAGCAAGCGCTTCCGTGCCCATCTTGACCTGAGCTAACGAGCCTGCAGTCATACCTAATTCCTCCTGGCGTGGTGGTTTATAGTTTCCCCGAACTGCTTCAGAGCTTCAACGCTAAAGGGAACGTAGAGGCTAACAGCAATTCAAAAGTTCGCCGCTGTTCAAGCAGCCGTTTGTCAATGATTGCTCGCTCAGCATCGGACAGATCGGCCTGAAGCAGCCTGCGACCACGCCAAATGTCGTTTCGCACTGATCTGATCTCGCTGGGGCTTTCATCGATCGCAGACATCTCCGATCAACTCGGTTCGAGTTGGCCCTTGACGACTAATTAAGCCTGCAACTCTTCGGCTAGCCGTCGCTGTATGAAGTTGCGTTCAATATCGGTCAGCTGTGTGTTGAGAAGCTTGCGATATCGCCTCACATTCGCCTCGCGCGTCCACCGCGGATGACCGTGCGGGCGTGAAGGTTGAGTCGATCGATACGGTATCGTGGCGGCCCGCCCTCCGATGGAAGGCTGCGGCTTGTCGAAACAGCCGCAATCGAGGCTATTCAAACGAGACACCCGCATGGCCATCCCACCACGAGGCGGCGGATCATTCTCGTCGTCCAATTGCTTGAGTGCCGCGAGGATGTCGTCCAAACGCAGTCTGTGTGGGATAGCGGGGATTTCACGAAGCGCTGGGTGGGATTCGACGACGTACATATCCGACGCCCAGGACGAGAGGATCACTCGCTTCTCGTCTGTCGAAAGTTCGGCATCGTTCAATACGCTGTCCGGGGAATCGTAGTGGAATACGGGATGGAAGGAATCAGCACACTTGGCAATACGATCAGCCTCGCTCATTTCTTGTCTCCATTTGCTCCTTTCGTCGAGAGACGAGTTGCTATGGGTTTGGGGCGGCGGCGAGACGCCGCCGCCTTCGGCGTCAGTTAGTGTTGATAGCTATGCGTTTGACGTTGCGATTTGACTGCTCTGACTTCGGGATCGTCACAGTCAGGACGCCATTCTTGAAATCTGCTTGGGCCTTGTCTTCTTCAACGTCCTCCAGCGGTATCTGACGTTGGAACGATCCGTAATACCGTTCGCTGACGAATTTCGATTCGTCGCTTCGCTCGACCTTCTTCTCGCCGCGGATAGAAAGAACGCCGTTGGCGATTTCAACCTGAACGTCCTTTTCGCTGAGACCCGGCAGTTCAGCGGAAACAGTCATAACCTTATCGGTTTCGCTGAGTTCGAGCCGGGGCCAGCCGAACTGGCCTTCCGTCAGCGGATTGGCCGATCGTCCGAACGAACCGACTCCGCGAAAGACGTCGTCGAACAGCCGGTTCATCTCGCGATGAAGCGTGAAGAACGGATCGAAAGCCTCCTGTCCGGTCGAGAGCTGCTGGCCTTTCGTCCGTGGAATAAGGTCACGAACAGCCATGGTATCCTCCTTGACATGAAGCCTATTGATGCGGGGGCGGATGCTGCCCGCGCGTGACACGATCAGGCAAGACGCGGCTCAGGCCGCCTTCTGCATGATTTGCCTGGCTGAAGCGCCACCGTCGATTGCAATGCGCCGGGGCTTCAGGGCTTCGGGGATTTCGCGGACGAGCTCGACCCGCAGCAGACCGTTGTCGAACGTCGCGGTCTTCACCTGCACGTAATCGGCAAGGTTGAACTGCCGCTTGAACGGTCGGGCCGAGATACCCTGGTAGAGGTACTCGTGCTGGTCCTTATCGCTCTTGCCACCTTCCACCGTGAGCACGTTCTGCTCGGCGGTCACGGCGATCTCATCCGGGCTGAAACCAGCCAGCGCCAAGGATATCTGGTAGCGATCTTCGCCCAGCCGCTCGATGTTGTAGGGCGGGTAGTTATCCTCCATTCTGTGCTGGGTTTCGTCGAGGAGATCGAAAAGGCGATCGAAGCCAATGGTCGAACGCCACAGGGGAGCAAAATCGTAAGTCCTCATAGCCAAGTCCTCCTAAGAGCAAGATGGATACGAAGGCGCGCAAGACATCAGTTCAGGACCCTGTCTGGCGCCCTGTTCAGTCCGCCGGTCCCAAAAGCTGGCGCCCGGCACCGCCCGCAAGCGGCAAAAAACGAATTAGAAAAACCGGGGTCCATTTCAAGAGCTCCGCAAAAATTTTTTTGCGGAATCTGCACGGTTAATTTTAGGTTTCGGCTCAAGAAGCAAGGCCCCGGCGGCCGTGCTTTGGCCTCGCTGACGACGCGCGTTAGCTGCGGTGGTCTCCTGTCATTCGACCTGCAACATTGCCCCCTAAGCAGGGGGATCGGCATCCAAAATTGACTACCTTAGGTTTAGCGCTACTTTTTGACACGCGGGACGGCGCCTCCGAAGTTGAACGCCAGTTTCGGTGAATTCGATTCCGGCGTTGCTGAGCTCATTCATCACGACGAACAACGTTTGCCGCCTTCAAGATCGGCTAGCGTGTTGCGGTGCATTTTGCAGCCTTGCGCTAGATAAGCTTGTGACCACCCAAGCAATGCACGGGCCGCTTTTCGGCTTGACTATCGTCGAACAATCCCGTTCTAGCTCACTCGCGGCGATCCTTCTCGACTTTGTTCGCAGTCGCGAGTTTGTCACGGACATAGTCCGTCAAGCCACCGACCTCTTTCTCCATAGCTTTTTGGGAAATGCCTTGCTCCTTCGCCCCTTCGATAAGACGACCGACTAATTCGCTCACGTCCTGCGAAGAGCCGGGAGTCCCGTACTGCTCAGCGGCGTGAATGCTGTTCTCGACCCAAAAATCAATGTACTCGCGCGCCTTCGTTTGCATTTACCGTCCCCTGCTGAAGCAGAGTTAGCCGCACAACAACGGCCCGGCAAATGGATTCCTAGTTCCTTAGCGAGGAGCGCGTCATTGCGCGCCACGATTTTAGGATCGGTCCCAGAAATCAGTGTGAAGCAATTCACGTCGGCTCAAAAAAGCCGCCCCGATGCCGACCGTGACCGCAATTATTGGTTTCGATCAGAGCGCGAGAAGACGCTTCTTGCTCAATGTCTGCTCGAAATCACATAGGTAAGGACGTAGGTGTAGCGGCGATGATCGCACCAACCCTGTATGCCTTCGCCTGCCTCTTCCGCCGATCGGCCTTATTCCCGTGATTCAACGCGCGCTTGAATGCGATGCGGGCAAAACATTGTCGGGCCGCCCTTCTCAGCAACAAGCATCAGCGCTTCAATCGCTACCAACCATTCCGGCGCGTCGTGTTCGCGCTTAGGTAACTGCGTGCCGTTGGGCAATGCTATCGGATCGTCAGACGGACGCTTCCAGCCGCTCACGCTTTGGCCGGAAGATTCGGGACTGGAACCGCACTGAGGTGGTGGAGCGCTGGCGCGAGCGCTGGGCCGAGCTTGCCAACGAGCGACTGGCCGAGCTCGACATCGACGCTCGCATTGACCATCGCAGTTTGGAAGCCCAAGGCATCGCGCTGGAGCCGCAAAGCCAGATCGGCGCGTCCGCCAAACGTATCGAGGATCGGGACTTCGAGGGCGAAGGGACCGAGGCCGACCCCGCCGAGATGCACCGCGAGATCGCGCGCGGCAATGGGGAGCGGATCATCGCCGATCCCTCCCTTGGGCTGGACGCGATCACCCAGCAACAATCGACCTTCCGGACGGCATGCCCAAACCCCATGCCCATGTCATGCTGACAATGCGCGCGGTGGACGAGAACGGCCCTCGGCCATGTCCCAATGCACGTTGAGATCGGCAACCATGCCCCGATCGACGAATTCGCCACGAACGAAGTTGCGGGCTAGTTCGATGCCCTGCGCCTCACTCATCTCGCGCGGGATGGCGAATTCGACCTCACGGGCAAGCTGAGCATCTTTCCGGACTTCGAACGCCTCGACATCGTCCGCGCTTGGCGGAAAAATCCTGATCACGGCCGAGCCGCTCGTCGCGCAGCCCCGAGCCCGAGCGGTAGGCGGCTGACGCCACCGCGCTGGAGCCAGACTTGCGGCCAATGACCTTGACGTGAAGATCATAGATCGCCATCGCGACGAGATCATCTACACGGCGAAGCGCACGTCGGCACGACGTATACGCGCCCTCCCTCGAAAAAATCTCGGACGGGACCAAAGCGTCCCAGGCCGTCCTGACTAGCTTACAGCATTGCGCCGGGCGCTCGACTATCATTGCTCCATCAACATTGTTGGAGATGACGATGCGCAAGTCGAGGAATTTGATGCTGAACTGAAGGCACTGCGGGACAAGGCGCGGGACCTCAAGAGCAAGGTACAGCAGCTTGGTGAACTCGTCATTGCCACGGGGGCTGACGCGGTCAGCGCCGATGAACTGGCTGGCGCGCTGATCGTGCTAGCCGAGACGAAGGAGGTCGGAAAGAGGGAGGCATGGGCCAGGCGCGGGGCCGCGTTCTTTCAAAGCCGGACGCAGCGAAATGCACCGACAACTGACCGCAACACGGACGGCGCTCAGTCGCAACCGAGCGGCACGCAACCGGCATCAAGCCGAAAGGGCGCGACATGACATGCGCGCGTGGCAGGTGGAGCGCCGCAAGCGCACGCGGCACCTCATAGAACTGAGTGGCCTCATCGTTAAAGCCGGTATAGTCGATCTAACCGACGACCGCGCCACCATTCTCGGCGCGTTGCTCTGGATGGCCGACAAGCTCAAGAGCGATCAAGGCGAACGGGCACGAGCGCTGTGGGCCGCAAAGGGGAAGCAGGCGTTCGAGGCGGACCCGACGACGCACGTACGCACAAATCGTTGATGCGCGTCAATGGCACGTTAGCCTGCAGCGCGACGACGGCGGGATCGAGTGGACCTTTGGAAGAAATCGGGGGGCTCAGTTGTAGTGCAGTCACGGCGAAGGCACGCCTGCTCCAAGCAATTGGACCAGACCGCCACCGCCCTTTCAAGGCGGGCGGGCCCGCGCCCAATGTCGGATAGCGTTTGCTATGCGGCGATACGGTCATGGAACGTGCCCAAAATCGTTATCGTGCGGCTGCTTGGCCGACAGAGCTTTAGGATTCCCAATCGAGCCGCTCGGCGTTCTCATCGTGGCCGCGCGCCTCCTCCTCGTAACTGTCGGCAAGACTGTCGAGAGCCTTGGCTGTGCGAGGGTGTTCGTAAGCGAGGGCGGTGGCGAACCCACGGTATTTTGCAGCCTCGTTGCGCTCCAGCTTGCCGCCGTCCCGTGGCAGCCGCGAAGTGACACCGCGCCGATTTCGCTTTCCGATCCAAAAGCCGTCGAGCATCGGCTTGCTGTCGAAGTTGTCGATGACCTCCCGCACCGCCTCGGCGGGCCAAATGCCGTCAGTGCCATTCGGCGATGCAGAAAGCATGGCTCCGATGCGGCTGTCGGCGATGTCAACTCGTCCCGCGGCTTTGGCAAGTGAACGCGCCTCGTTGATCCAAGCTTTCAGCGCGTCGGAGTCAATTGTGCCATCTTCGCGAGTTCCTGGAAGCCGGTTCCAAAGGTCGAGTAGCCGATAAGCCTGATGGGCGATGGCCTTCGCTCGTTCCGGATCGGCCTGTTCGGGCTCCACCACACCGCTATCCTCGCTCGGCTTGAAGACCGCGCGGAGCATTTCGACAAAGAGGGAGGGTTGTTCGGAGAGTGCCATTAGCAAAGCCTTTGGCCGCCTTCGAGAATGCTGAAGCAACGGCAAATAGGCCCATTCCAGTCGAGCGAGGACGTCCGTCGTCACTTCCGATTCCAGCCGATCGAGGGTTTCGATGACATGGTGCTGGAACATCGTCACTTCGTTGCCGTCGCTGTCCCCCTCAAAAGGCTGTTTCACCGCCTCCGTCAGCATCGTCATCACGAGATCGGTTGGCAGTCGACGTTGCTGGTCACGGCCCGCAAGGTGCACGGCGTGCCGCGCACGACCGACCGCGATCAACTTGCGCACCGCAAAGGCAGCGGCATCATCGTCCTCTTCTATCCAGAGGATTGGCGCACGTTGCCAATACACCCGCTCGATCGCCTCGCCGGCCTGCGCTACTTGATCCCAGGTCCAACGCTGCTGGGGCAGCGCGCGCAGGATAGCAAGCAGCGCTGTATCCCCCCACTTCTTCTTGCGCGCTTTGGCGATAAGCGCCGCGGCCCACGGCTCCTTTCGATCTCGGAACACAGAGATGATCAGGCCGTGAGCAACGTCGCGCTCGCGCGGATCGTCGCTGCGCAAGCATGCTTCCAGGAGTTTATCGATGTCCGGCTCATCAAGACCGACTTCGAAAAGCGCCTTGCCGATGTAGCCGGCAGTCGGAACTAGACGAGCTAGCCGTCGAACTCCGTCGACGCCCTGTGTGGAGAAGATGTTCCTTGCTGCCTGCCGTCGCGCTTCGTCGACCTGGCGCTCGTTGGCCTGCCAGCCCTGATGCGACGGGTTGGGCAGGCTCACTGATGGTTCGAACAGCCACGCCACTCGCTCAAGCGGATCGGAGGGAGCCAACCGGTCATGGATGGTCGCGAGACGATCAAGCTCCGCTGCGGGAAGCGACCAATCGGCATCGGCAAACTGCCGATGATGGTGAAGCAACTTGCGCAGGCCTGTCCATAGCTCTGACCGCTCCGATTGGGGCTTAATCCGCGGCTCAGCCTTGTCGAGGAGGTCGATGGCTGCATCGCGATCCGGCGCTATGTCCGCGAACCGGTCAAGCAGATGCAGCCAGCGCGGAACGTGCAGACCAACGTCGGCCAGGATGCGCTCGCTGATGGCGGTGGCGCCGCGCGCGATGAGCGGCCAGGTCACCGCCTCTATCTTGTCGACCGTAAAGTCGCGCCAACGTGGGTCCGGCGAAGGACTGGATGTATCGTGTCCCTGGGGCAGCACGTTCAGCATCAGCTTCCAGGCCGCGTCGCTCTCGCGTTTGCGGGTCAGGTCCAGAGCGCGCAGGCGCTGATCGAGGGTCGCATAGGTTTGCGGCGACCAGAGCAAGTGTATTTGGCGAAGGCTGTGAGCTGGACGATTCATATAGCGACCGGGCGGGTTATCGATGGCATCCAGCTTCGCCAGCACCAGCGTCACTTGTGGCAGAAGCTCCGGCGACCAAGCCAGCGATTCGAGAGCCCAAAGCAGGTCAGATAGGTGCTCCGTTCCGGCCAGGCCTCCCTCGTCTGTGCCAAACAATGCGCGAATCGGCGGATCATTCTGATTAAGGCTGTCTTCGATGGCCGTGAGGAAGGCACTCGGCGAAGCCTCCGCGAGCAGTCGGAAGTCTCGCGAGAGCGACCACCATCGTCGTTTATCGGCATCCTTGAGCAGTTTACCGACGATCGCGTCCGCGCGCCGATGAGCGTTCGGCATCGTTCGAATTTTGTCGCCCCACAGGGCGAGCAGAATCAGCACTTCGCCGACACTATGGCGTAGCAGACCGGAATAGTCTGGGCGGACCCCACGGACTGAAGCCATCCAGCGATCATCCGGGTCCATGTCATAACGAGGGTCGACCGAGCCCAGGATTTCATGCGCGGACGCCTCAAAACGGCCGACGTCGGCTGCGGTTAGATATTGTGCGAGCAGTAGCCACGCGTCGGGTGGTGAGGCGACCCGCCAAGTCGAGCCGACTTTGCGCAGCGGACTGTCAAAGTCGCCCACATATCGGGCGAGTTCGCCGGCGACGTCGTCATAGGGTTCAGCCGCCAATTGGGAAAGCTTGACCTTGTCCGCCTCGGACTCGTCATCCCATCCCCCAGCGAGCAGCGCCGCTAGCAGGGCGCGCGGCGGCGCCTCTTGCGCCCAGTCCGGAAGCCGACCCGGCGCTGTCGGAATCAGCCGTCGAAGAACGGCAAGATTCCTCGCGCTATCGCGCGCAAGCGCGTGCGCCCGCGCCTCGGCGACACCGGCGTCGATCAGCGCGCTGGCGATGCCTTCACGGGAGGGTCGCGCCAGCTTCCGGACCTCGCCAGGTGACACGGGGCGATCATCGTACGTCTGCAACACAAAATGTCCGCGGTCCGCCAGACTGCGCGCAAGCCCGGGGTTCGGTTCAGTGAGCACGAGGATCAGCGGCGCCGGCGCATTCGCAAGTGCGCGAGCGGCCGCGGCGTCAGTTACGACGAGGCACCGCGCTCGGTAGTGGGCGGCCGCCTCGTCCGGCAGCGTATTCAATGTGGCGTAGAAGAAGGCGGCGGCTTCCTCGGTCGTGGTCGCCTGGATGGAGAGAACCGATGGCTCACCGCGGAGCCAGCGCAAAACGTCGGCAGCGTCCTCGTCCCGATCGCGCAGAACCAGATCCTCGGTCAGTGGCCACTGGGTGGCGAGCGACCACTCTTCCCAGACCTCTTCGAGCTGACGCGTGCCGGGTGGCCGTTTATTGAGGCGGGTGGCCAGCCACAATCCGACGGCGGGCGTCTGTTCGATCCAGTGGACGAGGTCGTCGGCGTCATAGACCTGGACGGCGCGCCAAGGACCCTCGATCTCTCGGGCCTCGGCCCATTCACTCTTCTTCGGCCAATGACGGGGGGTAACAAAGATGTAGGTGGAGGTCGCAGGCTTCAGCGGCGAGGGTTTGGCTGTCCTTTTCTTGTAGTCTTCAGTCGCCTTTTGCGCGATCCCTCCGCGCTGACTGCCAATTTCCCAGCCGGCCTCGCCTTGCGGGACGTAAGCGCCTCCTTCGGCGGCGACGGTACGACCGTCCCAGCCCGAATAGCCTTCGTCCGATGGGAAGCGGAGCTCGACCGAGGGCCCGGAGGTGGCACGGATGAGATGTGCCAGCAGAGTGGGGAGGCTCGCCGCGCCATCCAGGCGGTCTGCCCAGACAGCTAGATCTTCGGCATCCACCCAGCGGATCGGTGCGCCTGGACGCTCGGACTTGGCGATTTGGGGGATCGGAGGGCCGATCACTGCGCCGGTCGGCAAGAAATTGATGCCAGCGGCTTCCAGCGCGTCGCGGATAGCTTGGGCATTATTTGCCACTGGCGTGCGTCGACCTCGTTCAAAGTCGGCTATTGTCGATGTCGCCACGCCCGCGTTCTTGGCGAGGTCCTGCTGGGACCAAGCCAAGAGCGCGCGCGCGGCGCGTACGTGCTTTGGGGTCAGTTCGATATTGAGACTGGACGGCGGCATGTCATAGGAAATATATGACGTCAGTTGCGATTTCCAAAATGCTCTTTATCGTCGGCAATATTTAATATTTGCCGACAAAAGATAACAAGATGACGAGACGTCATATAAATCATCGCGAGCGTGCCCTCAGCCTGGTCCAGGATCGAGGCATCGCCCGCGCGCGCGACTTCAAGGCAGCTGGCATTCCGCTGATCTACCTGAAGCGCCTGACGGACAGCGGGGAACTCGTTCGGCTCGGAAGGGGACTCTACCAGGATCCGGAACGAGCAGGAGAAGACATCGCCCATAATCTTGCCGAAGCTGCGCGGGCGGTTCCCAACGGCGTCGTCAGCCTTGCAAGCGCGTTGCGCCACCATGGGCTGACGACCCAACTCCCTCACGCCGTCTGGCTGACCATACCGCACAAAGCCAGGACCCCGAAGGCCGATGGCCTGCCGCTCGAGATCGTTCGGGCGACCGGTGAGGTGCTCACGGCCGGTGTCGAGCATGTGCAGGTTGAAGGTGTCGACGTTCCGATCTACGGCGTGGCGAAGACCATCGCCGATTGCTTCAAGCATCGACGCCATATCGGTGAGGATGTCGCCATCGAGGCGCTGCGCGATGCGCTCCGCATGCGGAAGACGACGGTGGCCGAGATTCTGCGATACGCCGAGATCGATCGCGTGGCCGAGCGTATCCGTCCCTATCTCAAAGCGCTGCAATGACACCCAAACCTCTCAAAAACACCAGCGCCTCGATCCGCCAGCGCCTCCTCAATCATGCTAAAGCGCATGGTGACGACTATCAGCGAATCCTCACGCGCTACGCGATCGAGCGGTTACTTTTCCGATTGAGCCAGACCGAAGCGCGAGAGGGATATATCCTCAAGGGCGCTATGCTCTTCGTGACCTGGCCGGAACAAGTCTTCCGGCCCACCGGTGATCTCGACCTTCTCGGACATGGAGATCCCGACCCTGGCGTCATCACCGAACTGTTCACCCGCATCTGCCAGGTCGAGATGCCGGCCGACGGCATCATCTTTGCCCCGTCCACCTTGCGGGTGGAGGAAGTCCGCGAGGAGGAAAAATACCAAGGCGTTCGATTGACCCTGAGTGGCCGCTTGGGTACGGCGGTTATTCCTGTCCAGGTGGATATCGGCTTTGGCGACCGCGTCTATCCCGCGCCCAGCCGCAAGAATTTCCCCAGCCTGCTGTCCGATCTGCCTGCGGCCGACGTTCTAATGTACCCGCCCGAGACCGTCGTGGCAGAGAAATTCGAAGCGATGCTTCGCTTCGGCGAAACGAATGGCCGGATCAAAGATTTCCACGACATCTGGGTCACGGCGCGCACCTTCCCTTTTGACCTCTCTACTTTGGTCGAGGCCATCGC
Source organism: Bradyrhizobium sp. UFLA05-89 (assembly GCF_059803475.1). NCBI lineage: Bacteria > Pseudomonadati > Pseudomonadota > Alphaproteobacteria > Hyphomicrobiales > Nitrobacteraceae > Bradyrhizobium > Bradyrhizobium sp. UFLA05-89. Next base: position 16,941 of record NZ_JBANBA010000119.1, read on the forward strand.
CGGCACCCTCCAAAGGCGGGAGACCACTGCGCCGACGGAGACGCCGGTGGCGCTGACGCCGCAGTTTGCTGAGATGGCGGACAAACAAGCGCTCTGGACAGGGTTTTTGCGCCGCAACCCGCCGACACTGCCGCCGCCGCCATTCGATGAGCTATTGACGGAGTTGCGTCGATTCTTCGAGCCGATACTCACCGCTCTCGGTTTGCCTGAGAGCGCGAGCGGTCGCTGGAACCCCGACCGCAGCGCCTGGGAGTAAATGCAAACGGAGGCGAGCCTAGACCGACGTCATGGCATTGTTCGCTCGCAGATCCTTGCAACGTCCACCAGACGAACTCAAGAATGTGCTGTCGGCACTATGGCGACTCTTGAGCGACAGGAGGCCGATCGTGTGGCCAACAGATGGCAAGAAAGCGCGGCCCGACGCACTTGCGGCGAGTACATAGATGGCTACCGCGCTGGCATCGCCAGTCTCGTCAGCGGGCGCTTCGCCGTGATCGACAACGGGGATTGGCTTTCAGCTTGTGCCCTGGCAACCCCTCCTCGAGAAGCGCATTGGCCAGCACATCAGCGGCCTTCAGCGCGACGACGGTGGCATCGAGTGGACATTTGGAAGAAACCGGGGCTCAGCCTGTAGCGCAGCCTCTGAGCGGCGCCTGCAGCCATCAATTGGGCCGGACCGCCGCCGGCCTGAGCTCGTCGTGCAATTGACGGGATCGAAGCAGAGCGCTTCGCTTCTAAGACAGCGCGTTGCCGGCGCCGATGGGGCGCGGTCGACGATCGGGTGAGGACCGCGATGCGGTTGCCAAACGGTTCAGTGAACGTGCAATCAAGTCGGTGCCGTATGCGGTTGCGCCGATCCGGCCGCCCTAGGGGGGCCGAGATTTGGCGCTGCTTATGGACTATGATGAGAGCAACTGGGTGAGTCGGCGCAATCCGATCAGATCTTGCGTCCGGCGACAATCCGATAGGTACACTCATATGCGCTTTAAGCTGAAACATCTCGGCAGCGCGCTGCCGATAGTTGGGTTCGTCTTATCCTTTTTCTTTGACTTCACTCCGCCCAAAGATTGGGGAGCGGCATTGAAGTTGATCGCACCTATCGAGTCTTGGTGGACAACTCATGCAGCACATCCCCTGCTAGCCGCATTTTTTGCAGGACTTTCGGTCGCCACGTTCTTGCTTCCCCAAATTTGGCGAGCCGTCAGGGATCATGAATTTCCCGTTGATCCAAGCCCTGATTGGGATTTGCGCGAGGCATTCCGCTACATCCATGTTCGATCCAAGTGGTCGATCGGTCGCCTCTACTATAGTGACAGTCGCGCCGACCATCTCTTAGAGGATGACATTGACGAATCTCTGCGAGACGCTGCGATCCAAGGGCGCATCTCGATTTGGGAGCGGCCAGCGCAAATAGGAACCGCTGCATTTTTCAGTCGTGGAATTGAAGTCAAGGTTCCGGTCGATGATTTGCAAGATATGTCGATTGACCTGACAACTATCGATAGCACCGCGCCAAATGGCGCTGTATTCCGCCTGCACTCGGAAGATCAATACCGCTTTTTACGAGTTGACCGACGTCAGATACTTCGTGAGTGGCCATCAGCATCGTTCGTCCAGCTACTTTTTGACAAGACGTGGAGGGGGCGGCGACTGCAAACTGTACCCAATATTGCGGAAGCTCACGCGCGATGAGACGACGAAGCGACATGCGGCTGCACTGTTGGCGGCCAGAGCGGTAGTTGTATCCCGCTGCCGCGAATGTGCAGAAAGCAGAGCAGACAATGCCACTACCAGCTATCCCACCCGATCCAGAGCCGACAGACGCGCAATGTCGCGAGTATTTTGATCGCTACCCAGCTACATGGCCCGAAAGCCAGCGTCGCTCGTTTGCTAGCTTCTTTTGGAGATGTGATGCGAAGAGGTGCGACCCTGACCTGTTCCTAGTCGCCTTCGCTGGCTGGCTGCCAGACGGGTACTACGAAGCTTATCACAAGACATCGACATGGCGCGCAATTAGGAAGCGCGTCTTGGCTGCGGCGGACTACGAATGCGCGTGTTGTCCTTCGCGGGCAACAGAAGTTCACCACAGGGATTATCGGCCGAGGGTCTTATCCGGTGACGACATTTCACCTTTAGTGGCCATTTGCAGGAAATGCCACGACAGAATTGAAGAAGCAAAGAAGGTGAGTTGGAATAAAGGTGAAGCGCTTCTGGCATGTATGGTCGCTGAAAAAGAAGTGCAAATGTCAGACGGGCAGTAGCATGGAAGCAGTCGACGGTTGGCCCGCCTATCCAATAGGTCCGCGCAAGAGCATATTTGCAATGGGCGTCGTGAGCATCAAATTCGCTGAACTTGAGTCGGTGATAATCTTCATGCTGGCTACAGTGACGGGAAGCGGTGTGGATGCAGCAACAAAGATAGCCTCGAAGATTGGCACTGCAAGTTGCCAATATTTCGCGCGGCAAATGCTACCGCGACATGAGTGGACCGAGCAAGCCAACGAACTCGTAGAGCACTTTTTCAAAGGTTCGGCCGTTCTGACGGACAATCGAAATCACTCAATGCATTCCAATCTAGCTTGGACTGGAAGCGAACACACAGTGCTGTTCAAGACGTCCAAGCGGGGCAATACCGTGATGGCTGTTCCGAGGCTCAGCGAGCTACGACAAGTAGCTGACGATATGGAAGCATTCATTTCATTCGGTCGCCAGCTTGCGAATGCAATCAACAACGAATCTTCCGCAATTCCAATTTTTCCTGAATCCGCTTTTCCTTGGCCCAACACACCTGCGATGCCCGGCGCCCTCGTCTTCACACCCGACCCGCACATACTTTCCAAAGACGGGTCGTGAGGACGAACAGCCAGCATGCTGTATGATGTGCGGTTTGGATTGTGGAATGCCTGTCGTCACCAAAAAAGAACTCCCGTGCCCGTAGGTTGCTATGCCCGAGTCCATGATAATTCCGTCGGAATGGCTGGAAGAAGCCGGCGTGCAGGATTTTGGGCCGGCGCGAAACGCCTATCGTTGTGATGATCCGCATCAGTGCATCGCACTGGTTGATATTGAAGTGCCGTTGCGCAGATCAGGTATCCGCTCGACGCCAACGGTTTTCGGCATGATCGAATGATACGCATTCTGATCGGCATTCGGGACGACGTTTCGCTTCCCGCAATCTTCGTCGAGCTAGCTGACTCCGGCCAACGGCGCTATCGGGTCCGTGGAGGCGTGCACCGCTACCCTGCGTCGCTTGCGCTCGCCTCCTCGCACGTACCGGCGGAAGTCATTGAACGGCTCGATTGAGTCTCGGATAGCCCGCTCTCTTTTTGTATTCCATCGCCTTCGCCAGGGCTATTGGAGCCATGCCGACACGACTTCGCCTTCCTCAGATTTCTTGAAGCGAATAGGGTGCTTCACCAGATGAACGACAGAACCGAGGGGGATCCAACGCCTGAATGCAAATCTGATGACCAGGAGTTAAGTACGTCAAAGGCGTCGGCTGAATATCTCCTAATCTTAGTGGCAAGGCCGCACCGAACAGCTTCAATGACACGCCTTGGCCAACTTCCACAAAAATAACCTCCCAGGAGTGGGGTCCGAACCGGTATTGTTTACTTTGCCGCGCGAGTGGCGTCGGTCCAAATCTTTCAGGATGAAAGCCTTTATTCACCTGCGCGCCATGAGTAAAGCGATTGCGCACCTCAAACAACCACCTCTTCTTTTTATCGTCATCGCCATTCTGTTGGGTGATCGTAGGAGGATTGCTGAGTATCAGGTATTCGACGCCAGCGAGCAGCCGCTGCAACGCGTCAGGTGTTAGCACCTCGTCCGTGAAGCGATAGAAGGAGTTTCGGACGCCGTATTGCTTTGACCAGGCCTCGTACAGCTGCTTGCTTTGCACAATGAGAGACGTGCCTGTAACGGCGACTTTTGTTGGCTCGTTTCCGTCTAACCAACTTCTAAAATCTCGCCATTCGGCCGGTTGGCCTAGGCTAAAGGCAACACCGAATGCTTCGTCTACATCACGCTGCCCGGTCAAACCGGCGATAACCGCCGGCCGCTTCCAGCTCGCCAAGGATCGCCGTGGCAATGCATTGGGCCGCTTCGTCTACGGCAAGTCGTATCTCTCACGAGGAGATGCGGTCGCAATTGATCCCGTCGAGCTTAAGCTATCGGGCGAGACTTACGAAACAGGCCGATTGAATGGCATCTTTGGCGCGTTGCGCGATGCAGACCCGTGACTACTGGGGTCGTTGTATCATCGAGAAGCATGCCGGAGTTCCTCAGCTAGGTGAACCCGATTACCTCCTGAACTCAGCCGACGACGGGGGCGCTGGTTTTGGACTTGGCCAACAACCTCCGGCACCACGTCGCAAATTCAATAAGACGCCCGAACTCGCAAAGCTTCAGGAAATCGCCGAAGCCTTGATGCGTGAGCAAGATGTAAAAACCGAGGAAGCCGCACAGGTTCAGGACTTGATGCTCTTAGGCACCTCCATGGGCGGAGCCCGTCCGAAAGCTGTCGTAGAGGACGACGGTCTCTGGATCGCAAAATTCAACCGCCCCCGATGACCGCTGGAACAACACGCGCGTCGAGCACGCGATGCTTGAGTTGGCCAAGGCTTGCGGTCTTCGCGTGGTTGAGAGCCGCATTATCAGCATCGGCGCTAAGGACGTTTCTCGCCAAGCGCTTCGATCGCACGAAGACGGACAAGGGATAACGCGTTCGCGGATGATTAGCGGACTAACCGTTCTGCGAGCCGATGAAGCCGTCGAGATGCGCGACCGCTGGTCCTACGTATTGATGGCAGAGGAGATGCGCCGGGTCACGGAGGAGCCTGAAAGGGATGCCAAAGAACTTTTCCGACGCATGACGTTCAATGCGCTGACTTCCAACCTGCATGATCATCTTCGCAACCACGCGCTGGTAGCCAAAGAGCGGACTTGGCAGCTTTCGCCAGCTTATGATCTGACGCCCTCGCCGGTTATTTCGCAGGAACATCGTGATCTAGCGCTGGAGGTTGGCGACCAGGGGCGATTTGCAAATGCAAAGAACGTGCTCGCAAATCCAAGGAACATCGATTCGGCCGCTTCCCTAGACCAATGACCAGATCGAGCGCATGAACCACAGGATCAAGGAAGCGACTGTCCAAAGCTGCGAATTCTTTCAAGTGTGATCTGCCGCTTTAGAGGGGGCGGACATCCTTGGCACGGAATTAGCTTTCTCATTGGGGAGGATGGCACGAGCGTTACCCAAATTGCTGTCCCCGGAAAGCACGAATGCGCGGTGGTATCCGGCATCGCCGACGGGAGACCTGACAATGCCAGTGCATATGTCCAAAAGGGGCGAGGTGAATACCAACTCAACTGACCCGGCGGGACAACAACCGAGCACCACGAGTCCACAGCCCAGCTCACCAGCACACTCGCCCTCTGTGTTGATGGCACCCGAGGTTGGATTGCCCCCGGCAGTGACGGAAGGCGACGTGAGAGCGCGCGCGATTCGGGCAGGGGAACGGTGCAGAGCCTCGTCATTCGTTAAGGCGCGCGCTCAGCTTGCCGCAACACTGACCGGCGCGAGCGTTGGGGCGCTTAGGAACGACATCGAGCTGGCCGGGCAGCGATCAGCTCAATGGTCGACAGCGACAGGGTCCTCGGCTAGCAGCGTCGATGGCGATGGCATTTTCGACGACGTAGTGGCATCGTCGTATGTAAAGCTGCAGCGTTTTCAGAACGATGCCAGCCATTGCAAGCCACGCACGGAAGACAAGACGAACGCAATATCGCACGTACGTACCCTGGCGCGCGAACATTCTCCCGTTAGCCATTCTCTGGAACAATATCCTCTGGATCTGGCGCGCACGGCCGGACGACACATGCGCGGTCTGACGAACTCACCTTTCGTCTCGTTGGTCAAGGACGCCTCAAAACTGGTCGTTTCACGAGACCATTGGGCGAGGGCAATCGCCAATAACGCGACAACGTTGTATAGCTACACGGTACCGAGGGCGACCATCTGGACGCCCGAAGGGATCATCAACAGCATTTCGCTCCGAATGGACGTCCAAGATAGGGACGAGATAATAGATGCGGATATAGACCTCATGGTGGCACTGAGCAAAACACCAATGGAAGAGACTGAGGTATTGTTTCGCGGTGGGAATCTGGACGAGTATCGGACGGCCAGCGAACCGAATCCGTACATCGCCGGTCCAAGCGGCAACCAAGGGGCTCGACGATCGGCCGCGGACGATTCGAACTGGGCGCGTTGCGTGCATGACGCGTCGGCTAGCCGCCGGTAACGCGAAACCCACGACAATTTGCCTGGTCACCGGGCTGAACGGGAAAGAGAACGCAATGCAGTCAGCGTAAGGAGGGCTACCGTGTTCAGCAGGAACATTTGGCTTTCGTGCCTGAAGCCCGATGTGCCGCAGAATCCCTTGTCGGCGAGCACCACGCGCGCGCCGCGCTCACCACTGCCCAAGTGTCCGCCGGCCCGCCACCGAGCACCAGCACGTCGGCGTCATATTCAACCGATTCGCTTGGTGCGGGCCTGCGCTCGGCGCGGTGGATTTGAGTGGTCATTGGTCACATCTCCCCATTTGAACGATTGCAGTCGGACCCGCGGCTCATGCCACCACCGGCGCCTTCCAACGCATGAAGCGCCGCTCCAGCGCCTCGAGCACGGCGTTGAACGCCAGCCCGATCACCGTGATGCCCAGGATGCCGAAATACATCTGCGGGATCAGGAAGCTGTACTGGCTGTTGATGATGAGATAGCCGAGCCCCGCCTTAGCAACGACCATCTCGGAGGCGACCAGCACGAGCATGGCGGACGCGCTGGCAAGGCGAATGCCGACGAAGATGGTCGGAAGCGCCGCCGGGAGGATGACCTTGCGGAACAATTGCTGCGGGCTCGCGCCCATCGTCCGTGCCGATTTGATCAGGAGTGGATCGACCTGCTTGACGGCACCGATGGTGTTGAGCAGCAGCGGCCAAGCGCAGCTATAGATCAACCATGGTGATCTTCGACATCTCGCCGATTCCGAGCAGCAGGATGAACACCGGCAGGAGCGCCAGCGGCGCGTTGTTGCGGCAGATCTCGATGAACTGGTTTAGGAGATCGCCGAGCCGCGCGTACCAGCCGACGAGAAGGCCCAGCGGGATGATCAAGGCAACCGATCAGAAATCCGCTCAGGGCACGCAGCAGGCTTGCGGACACGTCGTCGTAGAGCTCGCCGGTCTGCGCGAGCTGCCAGCCCGCGGCGATCACCTCCGAGAACGGCGACAGGAACACCGGATCGATCAAGCCGAGTCGCGGGGTTGCCTCCCATACCGACAGCAGCGCAATGAGCAGCAGCGAGCGATGCCCGAGTGCACCGAGGGAGCGCACGGCAGCATGAAGGCGGTCGACGATCGGCGATGGACGACGTGCCACGTCGGACAAGGAGCTCGGACGCCCGTGCGCGAGCTCCAGCAGCGTCAGCGTCTCAAGGCTAGACATGCACAACCTCCTTCACGTTACGGTCAACGCGACGCGTGGCGACGCCGCCGTTCAATTGACCCTGCTGCGCCTTCTGCACTTCATCGCGGAGCAGGCTCCAGACCTCGTGCCTGACATGGCCGAACTCCGGCAGCGAGCACACGTCATCGACCTCGCCTCGCAGCGCGTGGGGAATGTCGATGATTTGCTTGATCCGGCCCGGGCGCGAGGTCATCACGGCGACGCGCTGGCCGAGCACCACGGCCTCGTCGATGCCATGGGTGATGAAGACGATCGTCTTGCCGGTCGCGCGCCAGATCCGCAGCAACTCGGTCTGCAGTGTCTCGCGCGTCTGTGCATCCAACGCGGCAAACAGCTCGTCCATCAGCAGCACCTCCGGATCGTAGGCAAGGCTGCGCGCGATCGCGACGCGCTACTTCATCCCGCCGGAGAGCTCGTGCGGGTAGCGGCTGGCAAAGCCAGACAGGCCGACGAGATCGAGGAAATGCCGCGCTATCTCGCGCCGCTGCGCCGCCTTGAGCCCGGCGATGTCGAGCCCGAACTCGACGTTCTCCGCGGCAGTGCGCCAGGGAAATAGCGCGTATTGTTGGAACACGATGCCGCGGTCGCGCGCGGGTCCCGTGATCGGCTGGCCATCGAGCAGGATCCGACGGCTGGTCGGCGTCGTCAGTCCGCCCAGCAGATCGAGGAGGCTGGATTTTCCGCAGCCGCTTGGGCCGACCAGGGCCAGGAATTCGCCGGTGCGGACGTCGAGCGCGATGTCCTCCAGGGCCGTGAAGCGGCCAGCCGGACCGCCCCCCTCGCCTCGCGTCACGAACTCCTTGCGGACGCGCTCGAAGCTGATCTTGACCTGGTTGGTTTTCACTTGGGTCATTGTGCCTCCGCCGTCTTGCCAGGGCGGAAATAGTTGAACGCGTTGGTATAGGTATCGGAGGCCTTGATCTGGCCCGGTTTGAACAAGCCGTCCTTCTCTAGCCAGTCGATCCACACCTGGATTTCAGCGTCGGAGATCACGCCGCCCTTGCTCGCCACGCCGGTGCTCCTCCAATATTTGATCGAGGAGCCATCCTCATTGCGCTTGCGTTCGGCGATGATCCTGTCGAAGCGCGCTCGAACCTCTTCCGGCGGTGTCGTCTGCGCCCAAGCGATGGCGCGCGAAATGCCCTCTACCAGCCTGCGCGACGCGTCGGGATTGTCCTTGATGAACCTGTCACGCAGGACATAGGAACCGCCGGTAAATTGGCCGAATAGATCGGTGTCGTTGAACAGCGAGCGGATGCCGCCGCGCTCGAGCGCCTTGTCGCGCAGCACGCCGCTGAGCGCACTCACCTCGACCTGGCCCTGGCGCAGCGCCTGCTCGCCGCTCACCGGCGGGATCGCCACCAGCGTCAACTGCTTGACCTCGCTCGCGGAAAGGCCGTTGCGGGCCAGATATTCGCGGAGCACGAACTCGAGATGCGCGCCCAGGGTGTTGACGGCAACCTTCTTGCCGATCAGGTCGCGGGCCGTCTTGACCGGACTGTCGTCCTTCACGTAGTAGCCGTAATAGGTGTTGGCATCGGAGCCGTAATAACCGACCACCGCCTTGATCGGTGCCTTGGCCGCGATCAGCTTGAGGATCGCACCGTAGAAGGCGCCGCCGATGTCAATATCGCCGGTCACCACCGTCTGGATGTCCTGGGGACCGCTGATGGTGTTACCGACCCATTTCAGCTTCAGCGGCGCGAGATAGCCGAGGTCGTCGGCGAGCTCGATGAAGCTCACCTGCCCTGCCCAGCCCTGATAGCGGATCTCGGTCTTGTCGAGCGGCGGCTCGGCGAAGGCCGGAGCTGCAAGGCCCAGCGCCAGAGCGCCCGCGAGCAGCAACCGCGCACGAACAAATCCAAACAAAGCGTTCATTTTGGCAAATCCTGTCAATGATGCGGAGATCGAGCAGCCTTCATCAGGCAGCCTTTGCCGTCTGCGGCTTTGGCGCCTTGATGTGCGTGACGCTGTGACGACCATCGACGCTCACCGGCACCTCGCCATCGATGGTGGCGCGGCGGACGATGCGATGGTGATCGCCGTAGTCGTTGATCGCGTAGTGCTGGGTCGCACGGTTGTCCCAGATGGCGACGTCGCCCGCCTGCCAAGCTCAGCGCACCGTGTTTTCCGGTGCGGTGATATGCGACTGGAACAGGTCGAACAGCTTCTGACCGTCATATTTCGGCAAACCGACGAAGCGCTGCACGAAATTGCCGAGCACGAGCGTGCGTTCGGCGGTTTCGGGATGGGCCCGCACCACCGGATGCTCGGTCTCGTAGATGGTGCCGGTGAACACCTCGTCGAAGTGCTTGCGGTCCGCTTCGCTCGCGCGCGTCTTCACGGCGTAATCATAGGCGTTGCTGTGGATCGCCCAGAGCTCGTCGGCGAGCTTGCGCAGCGGCGCCGGCAGGTCGAGATAGGCGGCCGCCGTGTTCGACCACAGGGTATCGCCGCCATAGGGCGGGATCACGACACCGCGCAGCACCGAGATCTTCGGATAGGCATCGACGAACGTGACATCCGTGTGCCCCTGGTCGGCGCGGCCACCGCCGCGGCCGGAGTCCAGTTCCAAAATCGATGACGTTCCCTTGGTCGCACCGACAGTCGGATGCGGCACGAGCTTGCCGAGCCGGACGGCAAATCGCTCCTGCTCGACATCGTCGAGATACCCCTGGTCGCGGAAGAAGATGACTTTGTGCTCGAGCAGCACCCGGTTGATGGCGCGAATGAGGTCGTCGGACATATCGCCGGACAGCTTGACGTTCCGAATCTCGGCGCCGAGCCGGGAGGCACGTTTGACGATATCGGCGCGCGGAATGACGTTGTCGATGGTGGTCGCGTTGCTCATGATCGTGATCTCTCGTTTTGAATTTCTGAACAAAGCTCCGCCGTGCGCCGTACAGCTGGGTCGGCGGGGAGACTGGATGGGTGGTTTCTTGGATTTGGTCCTAGGGGATCACGTTGCTGGCTAGACCGTTCGCGGCACACGGATCCCGGCGGTACAGCTCTCCACCATCGCGTCAGCGCGACACGGCGCACACAGCGCCATCGGCCGGGCTCCTTTGCGAACGACGTGTGGATCGGATTGCCGCATGGTGAACGACTCTTGCTTGGACCCTGCAGATGGTAAAAGCGATCGCGGACCAGTCAATGAAACGAAACCAGCCTTGTTTTCCGCAGCGAGAAATGATCGCTTCGTTGGTCACGCGGAGATGGAAATATTTGCGATCATGTCGTCCGCGCGAGCGCCGCGAGCACGCGATCATAGGGAAAATCAGGCCAACCGACCCGCGAAAGACCCGATTCATTCGCCTTACGCCATCGGCAGGAACGCACTCATCTCCGATCAGCGACAAGCTCACAGGGTTCATGCTCGCTTCGCGGGTAACAACGCAAATTCATTTCATCGACAGCTTTGCGAGCGTCGACATAGAGTCCGGTTTAACGCGCGCCCGGTGAGGCCGCGATCCGACGACGACCAATATTTGCGAGCCAGACCATGAGCAAGCGGCAGCTTTCCCTGAACTTCTTCATCTATCCGGACGGTCATCACGAGGCCGCCTGGCGTCACAAGGCCTCGACGACCGACCGCATTCTCGACGTCACCTACTATCAGGAGCTGGCGCAACGCGCCGAAGCCCACAAGTTCGACGCGGTCTTCTTCGCCGACGGCCCGGTGCTATCGGACAACGTCCGTTACGCGCAACGCTTCCGGCTGGAGCCGATCACGCTCCTCACCGCGATCGCGTCGGCCACGACGCGCATCGGCCTGATCGCGACGGCGTCGACGACCTACACCGAACCCTACAACCTCGCGCGGCTGTTCGCTTCGCTCGATCACATCAGCGGCGGGCGGGCCGGATGGAACATCGTGACGACGAGCTCGTCGCAGGCCGCCCAGAATTTCGGGCTGCCCGAGCACCCCCCGCATCACGAACGCTATGAGCGGGCGCGGGAATATCTCGATGTCATCACCGCCCTGTGGGACAGTTGGGAAGACGACGCGCTGGTCAATGACCCAGTCTCCGGCATTTTCGCCGACACCAGCAAGATCCACACGATCGACCACATCGGAAAGCACTTCCGCGTGCGCGGTCCGCTGAATATCTCGCGGACGCCGCAGGGCCGGCCGGTCTATGTCCAGGCTGGCTCGTCCGAGGACGGACGCGCCTTTGCCGCGCGCTTTGCGGAAGCGATCTTCACCGCGCACCAGACGTTGGCGAGCGCGCAGGAATTCTATGCCGACATCAAGCGCCAGGCACGCGCATTCGACCGCAGCTCGGATCAAATCAAGATCCTGCCCGGCATCTCTCCGTTCATCGCCAGCACGCAAGTGGAAGCCGACCGCCTCCAGGAAGAGTTCAATAGGCTGATTCAGCCGGAATTCTCGCTCACCCAGCTCCGCCAGATGACGGGGCTCGACCTCACCGGCTTCGATCTCGATGGCCCCTTCCCGCGCCATTTGATCGACATCGATGGTGCGCATCGCGTCGCAAGCCGCTTCAAGCTCATCGTCGACATCGTCGATCGCGAAAACCCGACGATCCGTCAGCTCGTGCAGCGCCTCGCCGGTGCGCGCGGCCATTGGGTCATCGCTGGTCCGCCGGAGAAGATCGCCGACAATATCCAGACCTGGTTCGAAAATGGCGCCGCCGATGGCTTCAACGTCATGCCACCATGGCTGCCGGGAGGATTTGATCTGTTCGCCGAGCAGGTCGTACCGATCCTGTGCAAACGCGGCCTGTTTCGTCACGAGTACACGGGCACAACCCTGCGCGAGCACTACGGCCTTGACCGTCCAAACAGCTTGTTCTCCAGCCGCATCCAAGCAACCGCATGACCGCTTCTCTCTTCTTCGTTTGGCATCTAGTCTTACTGAGTCAGAGTGTCGCGGCCGTTGCCGAGAAGAATCATATATTTGAGAAGACTCATCTTTTCAGCATGCGGAGAGGCTGAGATGGGTCTAGCAAAATCGGGGGACGTAGCGTCGCGGTTTTCGGCGTATGTCGAGGGTCTTACGAGCGTGATCGGGCGCGCGGACCGAGCCAAACCGCTTCGCGATTACTGCACGGGTCTGATGATGCCTTGCGATCGCAAGAGCGTCGAGCCGATGGCGGCGATCACGGCTCCTGAGCGGACAGCAGCGCAACACCAGTCGTTGTTTCATTTTGTCGGTCAAGGCGACTGGTCGGACCAGCAAGTGTTGGCCAAGGTCCGTGAGTTGGTGCTGCCGAGCATCGAACGCCACGATGCCGTCCCCTCACGCCACGTGAGCTTTGCGCCGACGCGGACGGTCGGTCGCCCTTTCCCGGTCTTCAGGCACCTCAACAACAACTACCAAATAGCGGCGGCCTTCAAGGTCGTTGGAAGGCAACTAGCTCTTCAAGCCTACCCTCTCAGCACGTTCTGGTTAAAGGCTTCAATCTGCACAAGGTCGTGGGCCCTTGGGATTGAACGAGGGTCATCGCTCTCGACCGCTGCTTTTTCGCCTTTAAGTGCGCCAACGCC
>NZ_JBANBA010000011.1:0-132650 GCF_059803475.1 Bradyrhizobium sp. UFLA05-89
CCTGCCGCAAAGACCGGGGCGAATGCCGGCGGCGCGCACAGCGCCGTTACACATGCTCCCAGCACGACGTACCTGATCAGGGGATTGCTCATGTCTGCTCCTGTGGCCTTGGTCAAGGGAGCCCCGGACGACGTGTAAACCCTGCTCCTCCGGTGATTATTCCGGAGGGCTTGTGCGCTCACGCAGACGTCAGCGCTGCGTACGACAGTTTTGCTGCCCTAAGCGTGCGCAAGCATCAAACTACTGAAATGCCACCTCGGCAAAGCTGCGCAGCTTGCGCGAATGCAGGCGTTCCGACTCCTGGTGCTTGAGCCGTTCGAGCGCCTTCAGGCCGATTTCGAGATGCTGGCTGACGCGCTGCCGGTAGAATGCGCTCGCCATCCCTGCGAGCTTGATCTCGCCGTGCAGCGGCTTGTCCGATACGCACAGCAAGGTGCCGTAGGGAACGCGGAAGCGATAGCCATTGGCGGCGATCGCCGCCGATTCCATGTCGAGGGCAACGGCGCGGGATTGCGACAGGCGGCGAATGACCGCAGCGCCGCTGATCTCCCAATTGCGGTTGTCGACGCTCGCGACCGTTCCGGTTCGCATCAGGCGCTTGAGCTCGAAGCCGGACAATCCCGTGACCTCCTCGACCGCCTCCTCGAGCGCGACCTGCACCTCGGCAAGCGCCGGAATCGGCACCCAGGGTGGCAATTCCTGATCGAGCACGTGATCCTCGCGGACGTAACCATGCGCCAGCACGTAGTCGCCGAGCCGCTGCGTGTTGCGCAGGCCGGCGCAATGCCCGACCATCAGCCAGGCATGCGGCCTCAACACCGCGACGTGGTCGGTGACGTTCCGCGCATTGGAAGGGCCCGTGCCAATGTTGATCAGGGTAATGCCCTGATAGCCGGGCTCGACGAGATGGAAGGCCGGCATCTGCGGTGCGCGATCCGGCGCAATGCCGTTCGTGCCGCCGCCGAACCGCGCGTTGCGGGTGATCACGTTGCCCGGCCCGACGAAAGCATCGATGCCATCCTCGCCCGAGGCGAGCCGCTGCTGGCAGAGCTGCACGAAGGCATCGACGTAGAACTGGTAGTTGGTGAAGATCACGAAATTCTGGAAGTGCTCGGGATCGGTGCCGGTGTAGTGATAGAGCCGCCGCAGCGAATAGTCGACGCGCGCCGCGCGGAACAGGGCCAGCGGCTCCGGCGCTCCGGGCGACAGCGCGAGCGTGCCGTCGGCGATCGCATCGTCCATGGCGGCAAGATCCGGTGTGTCGAACACGTCGCGCATCAGCCGCGTGCCGCCCGTATCGCCCGTGCTGATCGCCGCCTCGATGTTGATGTCACGCCGATAGGCGAAATGAATCGGGATCGGCTCGGACGACTCGCCGATCTCGACCGGCACACCGTGATTCTTGATCAGGAGGCCGATCTGCTCGGTGAGATAGGTCCGGAACACGTCCGGCCGCGTCACGCTGGTCTCGTGCACGCCGGGTCCCGCGACGAAGCCATAGGCGAGCCGCGAATCAAGTCGCGCATGCGTTGCCGTGGTGATGCGGACGAACGGATAGAACGCGCGTACGCGCGTCGCCGGCGAGGTGCCGTTGAGGTAAGCTTCGAAGTGATCGCGCAGGAATTTCGTGTTGCGCTCGTAGATCTCTTCGAGGCGGGCGACCGCAAGGCCTGCATCGGTGAAGGTTTCGGTGGCGATGGCCGGCGGGGTCTGGATGGAGGCGTGATGCATGTGTCTGACGTTGGAGGTAGCTGCTGCGTTCGAACTATATCAGGAACGTAGGGCGTAGGGTGGGCAAAGCGAAGCGCGCCCACCGTGTGTGTGCCCGCAAAAGCGGTGGGCGCGTCGCGTCGCGCTTTGCCCACCTTGCGAGACCGACGCTGCGGCACGCGCTCCCGGGCTCGATGCTTCACATCGCCCCGGAATGACCGTTCCTCTCACTTCTCCCGGAACGCCCGCATCAGCTGGTCGTGCAGCGGCTTCATCAGGTAGGACAGCATGGTGCGATCGCCGGTCTGCACGAAGGCCTCGACCGGCATGCCGGGGATCAGCTTGACTTCGCCGAGGCGGGCGACTTCTTCCGGCGGCATCGAGACGCGGATGGTGTAGTAGCTCTGCCCGGTGCGCTGGTCGGTGGTGACGTCGGGCGAGACCCGGCTCACGACGCCGCTGAGCTCCGGCGTGGTGCGCTGGTTGAAGGCCGAGAGGCGCAGCAGCGTCTTCTGGCCGACCTGGAGCTTGTCGATGTCGGTCGGATTGACCTTGGCCTCGACCTGGAGGTCGTCCTGCTGCGGCACGATCAGCATGAGGGTATCGCCGGCGGTGACGACGCCGCCGACGGTGTGCACGGTCGATTGCAGCACCATGCCATCCTGCGGCGCCCGGATATCGACGCGGCGGAGCTGATCTTCGGCGGTGACCTTGCGCTCGATCAGCTCGCCGATCTTGTCGTTGGTCTCGCGCAGATCCTTGGACACCTCGCTCACCATGTCCTTGTCGACCTGGATGATCTGGAGCTCGGTCTCGGTGATCTTGCCCTTGGCCTGGGCGCGCGAGGCGATGTACTGAGCGCGCTCGCCGTTGAGGCGGGCCGAGTCGCGTTCCAGCGTGGTCAGGCGCGAGAGTTGCACCAGGTGCTTGTCGTAGAGATCGCGGACGCCGACCAGCTCCTGCTGTACCAGCGCGATCTCCTTGTCCTTGGCCTTCTCCTGTGCGCTCAGCCCGTCGATCTCCTCGTTGAGCTGCTGAATGCGCTCGCGGAGCTGGGCCTTCTGTCCGGCACGGCCGTTCACGCGGACCTCGAACAATTTGCCCTCGCTGGCCAGCAGCGTCGCCACGTCGAAATCGCTTGCGCGCTCGAGCACCGCCTGCGGGAATTCGATCTTCGCAAGCCCGCGTTGCTCGGCCTGCAGCCGCGCGGCGCGCGCCTGGCCGGCGTCGAGGTTCTTGGTGACGATGGCGAGGTTCGCCTTGGTGACGGTGTCGTCGAGCCGCACGACGATATCGCCGGCCTTGACCAGGTCGCCGTCGCGGGCACGCACCTCGCCGACCACGCCGCCGGTCGGATGCTGCACCTTCTTGACGTTGGATTCGACGACGATCTGCCCTGGCGCGATCAGCGCGCCGGAGATCAGCACCGTCGAAGCCCAGCCGCCGAGCCCGCCGGCGAGCAGCAGCACGATCCCGAGACCGAGCAGCAGGTGAAACCTGATCGACTGCCGCACGCTTCTCTTTGCCGCGGGCTTGGCGCCCGCCATCGTCATCGTGCTCATGGTTTGGCAACTCCGCCTTCGCTGACGATCTTGATCGGCGGCGCCGGCGGGGCGACGCGCGGCTGGAGCACCTGCGCGAGCACCTGCTCCTTCGGACCGAAGGCCTGCATGCGGCCGGCGCGCAGCACCAGGATCTGGTCGACCGCCTCGACGCCGATCGGCCGATGCGCCACGACGACGACGATGGCCCCGCGCTCGCGCGCGGCGCGGATCGCGCGGGTCAGGGCCTCGTCGCCCTCGGTGTCGAGGTTGGAGTTGGGCTCGTCGAGCACGATCAGGAACGGATTGCCGTAGAGCGCGCGCGCCAGCGCCACGCGCTGCGCCTGGCCGGCGGACAGCGCCGTGCCCTGCTCGCCGACCTGGGTGTTGTAGCCCTCGCGCATCTTGATGATCATCTCATGCACGCCGGCCTCTTTCGCAGCGGTGATGATGGCATCGGAGGTCGCGTCGGGATCAAACCGGCCGATGTTCTGCGCGATGCTGCCGCCGAACAGCTCGACGTCCTGCGGCAAATAGCCGATGTGGCGGCCGAGCACGTCCGAGGCCCACTGATCGAGCGCCGCGCCGTCGAGCCGCACCTTGCCGCGCACCGGCTGCCAGACGCCGACCAGCGCGCGGATCAGCGACGATTTACCCGAACCGCTCGGGCCGATCACGCCGAGGCCCATGCCGGCATTGAGCACGAATGTCACATCCTGCACGATGACGCGCTGATCGCCCGGCGGCACGATGCTGACGCCTTCGACCGCGAGGCGGCTCGATGGCGCCTGCAACTGGGTCGGCATCACCTGGGCCGGAATTTGCTCCAGCAGGCGGCTGAGCCGCTGCCAGCTCTGCCGCGCGGCGACGAAGGACTTCCAGTGCGCGATCGCGAGATCGACCGGCGCGAGCGCGCGCGCCGAGAGAATCGAGCCCGCGATGATGATGCCGGCGGTCGCCTCCTGATGAATGACGAGATAGGCGCCGACCGCGAGCACGGCCGATTGCAGCATCATGCGCAGAACTTTTGCGATGGCACCGAGACCG
The DNA here is from genome assembly GCF_059803475.1 of Bradyrhizobium sp. UFLA05-89. Classification (NCBI taxonomy): domain Bacteria; kingdom Pseudomonadati; phylum Pseudomonadota; class Alphaproteobacteria; order Hyphomicrobiales; family Nitrobacteraceae; genus Bradyrhizobium; species Bradyrhizobium sp. UFLA05-89. The sequence goes on from NZ_JBANBA010000011.1 coordinate 4,299, forward strand.
CCGGCGACGTCGCTGGCGCGCTGATTGCCGGCGAGATATTTTTCGTTGGCTTCGCTCCAGCGCTGGTTGAGCCGGCCGGCCATGCCCATCGCCACAAGCACCTCGGCATTACGGCGACTGGAGGTGGCGAGATCGTTGCGCTGTGCGGCGAGGCTCGTCGCCTCGCGTGCGGGGCGGCGGGACATGAACTCCGTCACCAGCGTCAGGCCGACCAGGATGATCGCACCGACCAAAGCGGTGATGCCGATCAGCCAATGGAAGGCGAAGCAGATGGCGAGATAGAGCGGCAGCCACGGCAGGTCGAAGAACGCGCTCGGTCCCATGCCGCCAAGGAAGGAGCGGACGTTGTCGAGGTCGCGCAGGGGCTGGAGGCCTTCGTTGCGGTTGCCGACCAGAAGGGGCAGGCGCACGATGGTGTCGAACACACGCTTGTTCAAAGCCTCGTCGAGCGCAGTGCCGATACGGCCAAGGATGCGGCCGCGAATCAGGTCCAGAACACCTTGCGCGATGTAGAGACCGCCGGCGAGGATAATCAGGCCGACCAGCGTCGGGATGCTGCGGCTGGGCAGCACCCGGTCATAGACCTCCAGCATGAAGATCGACCCGGTCAGATAGAGCAGGTTGATCATGCAGCTCATCAACCCGAGACCCAGGAACGCTGCGCGACAGGCGCGCAAGGCATTACCGAGTTCAGAACGGCGCAAGCCGGGAACTGCTGCCATCAGTCGCTTTCCACCGGATGAGGGGTAAAACCCCTGATTTCACAAGCTAAATTTGGGGTACTCGACGCCGATTAATATCGCGTTTGTGGCTGTCGTCCAATGCACGACAGTTGATCAATAATCTGGCTCAAAAACCTCTAGCGCGGCCGCGCTGCGGCGCAAATCCACGAATTCCACAGGTTTGCGGCTGCCGCGGCGAATTTGTCGTCGCGGCAGCCGGTTTTCGCAACGGATCGCTAGAGCCGGCCGCCGCCGCGCAGCAGGCGGACCACCAGAAGCAGAATGATGGCGCCGATCGCCGAGTAGATGATCTCCGAAACCAGCCCGACGCCGAGATGGATGCCGAGCCGCGGGAACAGGAAGCTCGCGACAAACGCGCCGGCGATGCCGATCACGATGTCGCCGATGATGCCGAACCCGCTTCCGCGGACCACCTTGCCAGCAAGCCAGCCGGCAACCAGGCCGACGAACAGGATGACGATCAGGCTTTGGCCAGAAATGTACATAAGTTGAAGTCCCTCTCCGTGAATGGGGGCGCATGGAACCGGAACCGGGATGAATGGGAACTGAATGCCTCTTCACGTCTCCCCCGAAGGCCTCATCCCGACAAAACGTCGAAAACAACCCCATGCAAAGTAGAACTGGCCTGGCGAGGAGACGCCCGGCGAATCGCAGCAACTCAGTGCCGGTGCTTGAGATTCTCGAGGTCAGGAGCACACCGCTCATTCCCTCCCCCCTTGCGAGGGAGAGGCAGGGAGGGGGGTAGCCCCAAGTGATGTCGGCGGCGTTTGTGGCTACCCCTCTCCCCCACCCTTCCCCCACAAGGAGGGAGGGTGCGCGGCCGATTCGTGAATGCAGCCTCCGCAAATATTACGAGGTAACCGTCGCCGATTCGGCCAGCACGCACCGCGCCGCCCTGCCCGGTCCCACCTGCACGTTTTCCGGCAGTTGCTCCAGGCACCGCGGCTGGGCGACGGCGCAGCGGGGAGCGAAGGAGCAGTTGTGTGGCTTCTGGCCAAGCGATGGCGGGGTGCCGGGGATGGTCTCGAGCCGCGCGCCGCGCTTAGCGCCATGAATGGTCGAGGCGAGCAGGCCCCTGGCATAGGGGTGCACCGGCGCGCGGACGATGTCGCGAAGGCTTCCCTGCTCTACGATCTGGCCGGCATACATCACCGCGACACGGTCACAGATCTCGATCGCCACGCCGATGTCGTGGGTGACGAAAATGACGGACATGCCGAACTCGCGCTGCAGCTCGCGCAACAGCAAGAGGATCTGGATCTGCACGGTGGCATCGAGCGCGGTGGTCGGCTCGTCCGCGAGCAGGATCTTTGGCCGGCAGGCGAGCGCCAGCGCGATCATCGCACGCTGGCGCATGCCTCCGGACATCTCGTGCGGATAGGCATCGAGCCGGCGCTTTGCGGAGGGGATGCGGACGACCTCGAGCATTTCCAGCGCGCGCCCCCGCGCTTCCGCATAGCTCTTGCCTTCGTGACGCACCACGCTCTCGGCGATCTGCGCGCCGATGGTGTAGACCGGATCGAGCGCGAGCGCCGGCTCCTGGAAGATCATCGACACTGTCTGGCCGCGGAATGAAGAGAGCTCCTCCTCGCCCATGGCCAGCACGTCGCGGCCCATGACGTTCACGGCGCCCGAGATCTGGGTGCGCTTCTTCGGCAACAGCCGCATCAGCGCACGCAACGTCACGCTCTTGCCCGAGCCGGACTCGCCGAGCAGGCCCAGCACCTCACCATCACCGAGCGAGAGAGCGAGATCGTTCACGGCAAAGACCGTGCGCTCGCCGGTAAAGCGGATGTTGAGGCCTGAGATCTCGACGAGCTTTGTCATGACGGCAGCTTCGGCACCTTGGCATGATGGTCGGTCGCGCGCTGGAACGCGGCGCCGATGGTGAGCAGGGTCGCTTCATCGAACGCGCGGCCGATGAGCTGCATGCCGACCGGCAGGCCGCTTTTGGTGAAGCCTGACGGCACGACCAGCGACGGCAGGCCAAGATAGTTCACCGGACGCGTGAACAGCGTCAGTCGCTGCAACACTGCCGGCGCATTCGCGTCTCCACCGACATCGCTCTCGGCAATCGTCGGCGCTGGCACCGGCGAGACCGGCGCGATCACCGCATCGACGCCGGCGGTGGCCGCATGATGGGCTGCGAGCGCAGGGCCACGCCAGCGCATCGCTTCGAGATAGGTGATGGCGGGAACCGCAAGCCCGTTCTGGAGCCGCATCAATACCTGCGCGCCATAATCCTGCGGACGCTCGATCAGCCAGCGCTTGTGGAAGGCGGCGGCCTCCACTGCCAGCACGAGCTGGCTCGCCGCCTGCAATTGCCGCTGGTCGGGCAGCTCGACCTTGACGATGTCGGCGCCCTCGCGCTTGAGCACGACGATGGTCTCGTCGAGCACGCGCGCGACCTCGCCGTCGAGATCATCAACATAGAAGGATGCGGGCACGCCGATCTTGAGACCCTTCAGCGAGCCTTTCGTCGCGGCAACGTAATCCGCCACGGGCTCGGCGCTCGCGGTCGGATCCTCGGGGTCCGGCCCCGCCATCAGTGCGAGCAGCAGCGCGCAGTCCTCCGCGGTCTGCGCCAGCGGACCGACGGTGTCGAGCGACTGCGACAGCGGCATCGCGCCGGCGCGGCTGATGCGGCCCCAGGTCACCTTCAAGCCGGTGACGCCGCAGAAATTCGCGGGCATGCGGATCGAGCCACCAGTATCAGAACCGAGCGCGGCGAAGGTCAGCCGCGCGGCGACCGCCGAGCCCGAGCCCGACGACGAGCCGCCGGTGATGTGCGCGACGTTCCAGGGATTGCGCACCGGACCATAATGGCTGTTGTGACCGGTCGGCCCATAGGCGAACTCGGCCATGTGGAGGGTGCCGAGCCGGACCTGGCCGGCATCCTTCAGGCGCTGCAGAGCCGTCGACGTCGTGGTGGCGACATAGTCGCGGCGGATCAGCGAGCCGCAGGTCACGACCTTGCCCGCGTCGTAATACATATCCTTGTGCGCGAGCGGCACGCCGTGCAACGGCCCGCGCACCTCGCCCGCCGCAAGCGCGGCATCAGCTTCCTCCGCCGCCTTCAGCGCGGCCTCGGCCTCAACAGCCATGAAGGCGTTGAGATGCGGCTGCCACTCGGCGATGCGGTGCAGCAGCGCGCGCATCACCTCATGCGAGGACAGTTGCTTCATCGCGATCGCGCGTGCGACCTCGGTCAGCGTCATCAATGCGGGTTCGGTGCTCATGCCGAAACCTTCGTGGTTTGCGCAATCACGAAAAGCGCAGGCTCCAGGTCCATCGGCAGCGTGCCGGCGATGGTTGCGAAGCCGTCAAACACGGGACCCATGGAGTTGGCGATGCGGGTCGCGGTCTCCTCGTCGACGGGCACGCCTACTGTGTCGGCGATGGCCTTGACGTCTTTTGCAGTCGGTCTTGTCATGCTGTTCCCTCTTGCGACGCGCGGCTGTGGCCCGATCCCGGTATCGCCATATAGCACGCGGCCTCGTGGCCCATTGTATCGAGCGCGGTGAGCTTTGGCGTGGCTTTTGCGCAGAGCGGCTCCGCAAAGGGACAGCGGGTGTGGAAACGGCAGCCGGAGGGCGGATCGATCGGGTTGGGTGGATCGCCGGAAATCGGCGGCGTCTCGGTGCGCTTGTCGGGATCGGAAGACGGCATCGCCGCCAGCAGCGCGCGCGTATAGGGATGGGCGGGCGCGTCCCAGACCGCATCGACCGGGCCGAGCTCGACGACCTCGCCGAGATACATCACCAGCACGCGATCCGAGATGTAGCGCACGACGTTGAGGTCGTGGCTGATGAAGAGATAGGTCAGGCCGAACTCGCGCTTGAGGTCGGCAAGAAGGTTGAGCACCTGCGCCTCGACCGACTTGTCGAGCGCGGAGACGGCTTCATCGAGAATCACCAGCCGCGGCGACAACGCCAGCGCCCGCGCGATGTTGACGCGCTGGCGCTGGCCGCCGGAGATCTCGTGCGGGTAGCGGTTGGCGAAATTTTCCGGACGCAAGCCGACCTTGCCGAGCAGTTCGCGCGCGAGCGCACGGGCCGCGCTGTCGGCCATGCCGTGAACCTTGGGGCCGAAAGCGATGGATTCCTCGATCGTCAGGCGCGGGTTGAGCGAGGCGTAGGAATCCTGGAACACCATCTGCATGCCGCGGCGGAGCTCGCGCAAGCTGAGCGCCTGACCGACCGTCATGCCGTCATAGATGATGTCGCCGGCATCGCGCGGCATCAGATGCATGAGGAGCCGCGCAGTGGTCGACTTGCCACAGCCGGATTCACCGACGATGCCGACCGTCTCGCCCTTGGCGACGGAGAAGGAGACGTTGTCGACGGCGCGCACCGTGCGCTTGGCGGCGAACAGCCCGCCACGCACCGGAAAATGTTTTGTGAGGCCATTGACCTGAAGCAGCGGCTGCGCGACGCCGCCGACGTCCTCGACGGGCTCCAGCATTTCAACGGATGTGTTGCTCTCGCTCATGGCCGCGCTCCTTCACCTCTCCCCATCGGGGAGAGGTGTACGGAGTACGCCGCGGTAGCAGGCCTCTGCATCATCATCTCAGTTCCTGATGTCCATGGCGCTGCGCAGGCCGTCCGAGAGCAGATTGAAGCAGATCGAGACCGCGAAGATCATCGCGCCCGGAAGCGCGGCGACCCAGGGATTGACGTAGATCGCGGTGCGCAGCGTGTTCAGCATCAGCCCCCACTCCGGCTCCGGCGGTTTCGTGCCGAGCCCGAGGAACGAGAGACCGGCGGCCAGGATCATCGAGACCGAGATCAGGCTGGTCGCATAGACGAAGATCGCGCCCAGCACGTTGCCGAGGATGTGCACGCGCATGATGGTGACGGGCCCTGCACCGGACGCCCGCGCGGCCTCCACAAAGTCCATGTTGCGCACGCCGGTGGTGACGCTTTCGGCGACGCGGGTGATCTGCGGCACGAACACGATGGTGAGCGCCACGATGGAATTGAGGATGCCGGCACCGAGCGCGCCGGAGATCGCGATCGCGAGCAGCACGGAGGGGAAGGCGTAGAACACGTCGACCGTGCGCATGATCGCGGTGTTGAGCTTGCCGCCGACGTAACCGGCAATGATGCCGAGCGAAGTGCCGATGCCGAAGGCGAGGATGACCGGCAAGATGCCGACGACGAGGGAGAGACGTCCGCCATAGATCAGCCGCGCCAGCATGTCGCGGCCGAGCTCGTCGGTGCCGAGCGGATAGCCTGTCGTGCCGATGTGGCGCAGGCGGCGGATCATCGAGCCCTTATAGGGGTCCTCGAGGCCCAGCCAGGGTGCGAGCAGCGCGGAGAGGAAGATCAACAGCAGCACCAGCGCGCAGGTCATGCTGACCTTGTCGCGCAGGATGCGGCGGCCGACGGTCGCCCAGTAGCCGCGCGCCTTTGTGGCGGGCGCAGCCTGCAGCGCGGCATCATTGGTCGCAGACAGCGGAAGCTCGCTCATTGGCCGGCTCCCGGTTCGCATTGATTCAATCGGTGCAGGCCCAGGGCGCGGTGCACCTCTCCCGCTTGCGGGAGAGCTCGCGCCGAAGGCGGGGGTGAGGGTTCTCTCCTCTTGGGGATTCTCGACTGCGGAGACACCCTCTCCCCAACCCTCCCCCGCAGGCGGGGGAGGGAGCGCACCGGTTGCGTGGCAACAGCCAGGCTCATCCCGCTAGCCTCGCTTGATGCGCGGATCGATCGCGGCTTGCGCGATGTCGACCAGCAGGTTGAGGAAGACGAAGAACAGCGCCAGCACCAGAATCGTGCCCTGCAACAGCGGCAGGTCGCGCTGGAAGATCGCGGAGTTCAGCAGGAAGCCCGAGCCCGGCCAGGAGAACACGGTTTCGATGAGGATCGAGCCGCCGAGCATGTAGCCGAGCTGGAGGCCCATCACCGCCAGCGCGGTGGGCGCAGCGTTCTTGATGACGTGGCGGAACACGCCGGTTTCGCGCAGGCCCTTTGCGCGCAAGGCCTCGACGAAATCCTGGCTGAGAATGTCGCCGGTGAGCGCGCGCACGGTGCGGGTGACGATGCCCATGGGAATCACCGATGTCGTGATCGCCGGCAGCACGAGATATTGCAGATGCGCCCAATCCCAGGCCCAGGCGCCGGAGCCGCCGGGACCCGCACCGACCGCGGGCAGCCAGTTCAGCTCGACCGAGAAGATGATGACGAGCAGCATGCCGAGCCAGTAATGCGGCACCGAGACGCCGGCGATGGCAAAGGACGTCGCGAGCTTGTCGATCCAGGTCTCGCGGAAATAGCCGGCGATGAGGCCAAGTAGGATCCCCATCGTGAAGCCGATGATGGCGGCCGCGATCGCCAGCGTGACGGTGTTGCCCACCGCGCGCATGACTTCGGCAAGCACGGGGCGTCCCGTCGCGATGGAATTACCGAGATCGCCGTGCAGCGCGCGCAAGAGCCAGAGGCCGAACTGCACCGGCAGCGGCCGGTCAAAGCCGTAGGCCGCACGAAGCTGCGCCGCGAGCTCCTGCGACGCATCGGCCGGCAGCACGGCGACGAGCGGATCGCCCGGCGTTATATGCACCAGCAGAAAACACACCAGCGCCACGCTGATGACGATCGGGATGACGTAGACGATGCGTCTGGCGATATAGGCGAGCACGTTGTTCACTCGAGATGGAGCGTTGATCTCTCAGTCGTCATGGCCGGGCTTGACCCGGCCATCCAAGTTCTTGCTCCGTCATTCTGGGGGCGGCTCGAAGAGTCGAACCCTGAATCTCGAGATTCCGGGCTCGCCCTGCGGGCGCCCCGGAATGACGGGGCGAGTGGATAGACGTGGATGCCCGGGTCAAGCCCGGGCATGACGAATGGATAGAGTGAAGTCGACCTCACGGCACCATCGACACCGGCGAGAAGTCGACGAACCAGCTCTTGGGCTGCACGAAGCCTTTCACCTTCGGGCTCATGGCGCGTGGAGCGACGTCATGGGCGACGTAGAGGAAGGCGGCGTCGTCGACGGACGCGGCGTGCAGCTCGGCGAGCGCCGCATCGCGCGCGGCGGGATCGAACGTCTGCCGCGCCTTGGTGACCAGCTCGTCGAATTTGGGGTTGTTGATGTAGCCCCAATTGTTCGAGAGGGGCGGCGCCATTGACGACTGCAGGAAGCGCACCAGGGCGAAGAACGGATCCATCGCAGCATAGGTCACATTGACCGCGTTGGAGCCGTTGGCGGAAGCATCCTTGGCGCCGCGCCGCCAGTTGTTGACCAGCGTATTCCACTCGATGACGTCGAATTGCACGTCGAAGTAGCATTCGGCCAGTGCCTGTTGGAGATATTCGTTCATCGGCAGCGGCATCATCTGGCCCGAACCCGAGGCCGAGGTCTGGATCTTGACCGCCAGGTGCTTGCTCGGACCATAGCCCGCCTCTGCCATCAATTTCAGCGCGGCTGGCTTGTCATACTTGATCAGGAAGGTCGGATTGCCGCGCCAGGGATGGCCGGGCTCGAAGGTCCCGGTCGCCGGCACCATGTATCCGCCGAGCAGGCCGTCTCGCAGGCCCTCCCGGTCGATACAGAGGTTGGCCGCTTTGCGGACGCGGATGTCGTTCCAGGGCGAGCCTTCGACCCGCGAGAACTGCCACGGCCAGACATGAGGCTCTTCGTTGGAGTAGATGACGAAACCGCGCTGCTTGATCTGGGCAATCGCGTCGGGCGCGGGCGCCTCGACCCAGTCGACCTGCCCCGACAGTAGCGCCGCGGTGCGCGCATTCGCCTCCGGCATTGGCAACAGCACCATGCGGTCGACATGCGGAACGCGTGCCTTGTCCCAGTAGTATTCATTCCTGGCGAGCTCCAGCCGCTCGCGCGGCGTAAAGCTCGTCATCTTCCACGGACCGGTGCCGGAGGCATCGCGTGCAAATGCTTCCCATGCGGCGGCCGATTTCGCCTTCGCATCGGCGCCGCTGGCGGCGTCATAAAACTTCTGCCATTTCGCAGGGCTCGCCATGAACAGATTGGAGAGATTGATCGGCAGGAAGCTGTCCGGCTCCTTGGCGGTCAGTTCCACCGCGAGGTCGTCGATCTTGCGAGCGGACAGCAGCGTCGGCATGCGCGAGGCGGTGAGGCCGACCTGGCTCGGGTCGTATTGCGGGGCATCCTTGTTCAGCACCTTGTCAACGTTCCACACCACAGCATCGGCGTTGAAGTCGCTGCCGTCATGGAATTTCACGCCAGGGCGCAGCTTGAAAGTCCACTTCTTGTGATCGGTCTCGTCGACCTTCCACTCGGTCGCAAGCCCCGGGATCAGCACGCTCGGCTTGTCGGCCGAGGAGAGGTCCCACATGGTCAGTGCGTCGTACATGGTAAGACCGGTGAAGCGGTTGCCTTCGAACCCCTGGTCGGGCTGACCGAGCGTGCGTGGAATATCGGCAGCGGTCATGCCGATGCGCAGCACGGTTTCGGCACTGGCCGCACGCGGGCAGGCCGCTGCGGTCGTAAGCGCCAGCGCCGCAATCAATGCCGCGCGGGTGGTTTTTTCGATAAGCATCGCCTCAATCCTTTTCCCGATATCGATGACTATTTTTGATGCAGGCGCATGCAATGGTTATGCCAAATGGGGGAACTTATTCTGCAAATTGCCCCTGCGACGACAAGTCCTTGTGATGCTACGCTGGTGAAGGCACTGCGCTGCCTATTCTGGCATCAAGATTGCAAGTTCGGCTCCAGATTTTTCGTTGGGAGCTTTGGTCATGCGCAATCGAATCTCGACCGCTCTTGCCGTGCTTGCGCTGGCGTTCTCCGCAATCTCGGCACGCGCCGAAACCGTGGTGCGTTACGGTATCTCGATGGCGGACATTCCGCTGACCACGGGCCAGCCCGATCGTGGCGCCGGCGCCTATCAGTTCACGGCCTACACGATCTACGATCCGCTCGTCGCATGGGAGATGGACGTCGCCGATCGGCCGGGCAAGCTGGTGCCGGGGCTCGCCACCGAATGGAAGGTCGACGACACCGACAAGACCAAATGGCGCTTCACCCTGCGCAAGGGCGTGAAGTTTCACGACGGCAGCGACTTCAACGCCGACGCGGTGATCTGGAATCTCGACAAGGTGCTCAACGACAAGGCGCCGCAATTCGACAAGCGGCAGAGCGCGCAGGTGAAGACGCGGCTGCCTTCCGTCGCGAGCTACGCCAAGATCGACGACGATACGGTCGAGATCACCACCAAGACGGTCGATTCGTTCTTCCCCTACCAGATGCTCTGGTTCCTGGTGTCGAGCCCGGCGCAATACGAGAAGCTCGGCAAGGACTGGGACAAGTTCGCAAGCCAACCCTCCGGCACCGGCCCGTTCAAGCTGACGAAGCTCGTGCCGCGGGAGCTCGCCGAGCTCAGCAAGAATCCGGACTACTGGAACAAGAAGCGGACTCCGAAGGTCGACAAGCTCGTGCTGGTGCCGATGCCGGAAGCGCTGACGCGCACCAACGCGCTGCTGGCCGGACAAGTGGACTTGATCGAGACGCCCGCCCCCGACGCCGTGCCACAGCTCAAGGCCGCCGGCATGAAGATCGTCGACAACGTCACGCCGCATGTCTGGAATTATCATTTGAGCGTGCTGCCGGGCTCGCCCTGGACCGACATTCGCCTGCGCAAGGCGCTCAATCTCGCGATCGACCGCGATGCGGTGGTCGGGCTGATGAACGGGCTTGCGAAGCCCGCGAAGGGTCAGGTCGACCCGTCGAGCCCGTGGTTCGGCAAGCCGACGTTTGAATTGAAGTACGACCTCGCTGCCGCGAAGAAGCTGGTCGAGGAAGCCGGCTACTCCAGGGACAAGCCGCTCAAGACCACCTTCATCATCGCGCAGGGCGGTACCGGCCAGATGTTGTCGCTGCCGATGAACGAATTCCTGCAGCAGAGCTTCAAGGAGATCGGCATCGATGTCGATTTCAAGGTCGTCGAGCTCGAGACGCTCTATACCCACTGGCGCAAGGGCGCGGCTGACGAGATGAATGCCGGCATCACCGCCAACAACATCGCCTACGTCACCTCCGACCCGCTCTACGCCATCGTGCGCTTCTTCCACTCGGGCCAGATCGCGCCGGTCGGCGTCAACTGGGGCGGCTACAGAAGTGCGAAGGTCGACGCGTTGATCGACGAAGCCAAGCAGACGTTCGACACTGCGAAGCAGGACGAGCTGCTGGCGCAGGCCCATGCAGCGATCGTCGACGACGCCGTGCTGGTCTGGGTCGTCCACGACACCAACCCGCATGCGCTATCGCCCAAGATCAAGCAGTTCGTGCAGGCGCAGCACTGGTTCCAGGACCTGACGACGATCGGGGTGGAGTGAGGGGCGGCACTTCGGCGCGTCAGAACCCGCCGTCGTCCTGGCGAAAGCCAGGACGACATTGAATATGCTGCCGCACCCCGCTACTTCATCGGCAGCATTGTAGGGTGGGCAAAGCGACGCGTGCCCACGTCTTGTGTCAACGATGCTGAACGATGGTGGGCACGGCGCAGCGCGCCTTTGCCCACCCTACGAAATCTGAACATGCTGCCGCAGCCCCGCTACTTCGTCAGCAGTGCGAACGCGCCGTTCCAGTCGTCTGGTGGCGGGCTCGCCTGATAGTTCCTGATGCGCGCCTCGTAGAGGCCGAACAGCTTTTCCAGCGTGTCGGCGTCCTCGCTTCTGCGGCCGCGCTCGATCGCGTCCAGCGCGCCCTGCCAGTCGCGGCTGCGGTAGCAGGCGAGCATCTCGATGGTCGTGTTGCGCAGGCGCTGGAAGGCTGCCGAATGCATCACGTCCTCGCGGCCGGCGATGGCATAGATCACCTCCGGCTCGGTCTTGCCCTTCACCATGATGAAGTCGAGCTCGAGGATCGCGAACTTGTCCTTGGCGGCGAGCGCGGTCTTGGAGCCGACGATGATGGGGAAGCCGTAGTCCTTGGTCTGCCCTTCCAGCCGCGAGGCCAGGTTGACGCTGTCGCCCAGCACGGAATAGTTCTTCTTCAGATCGGAGCCCATGTTGCCGACCACGCCGATACCGGTGTTGAGGCCGATGCCGACGTTGAGCGGGATGTAGACGTGGCCGCCGTCAGCGGCTTCCTGCTTGCGCTCCTTGTTGACCGCGTCGATCTGCTCGAGCATCTGGATCGCGGCCTCGCAGGCGTTGATTTGATGCTGCGCATCGTCGAGCGGCGCGTTCCAGAACGCCATGATGGCGTCGCCCATGTATTTGTCGATATAGCCCTTTCGCTCGATGATCACGTCGGTCAACGGCGTCAGGAAGCGGTTCATCAGCGCGATCAAGCCCTGCGGATCGTGCTTGTAGCTTTCCGAGATCGTGGTGAAGCCGCGCACGTCGGAGAACATGATCGTCATCTCGCGCTCCTCGCCGCCGAGCACGAGCTTTTCCGGCGACTGCGCGAGCTGCTCGACCAGCACGGGCGACATGTATTGCGCGAACTGGCCGCGGATCTGCTTGCGCTGCTGCTGCTCGCGCACGAAGCTTGCGAAGATCAGCGTCAGATAGATCGCGGTGGTCGATAGCAGTGGATAGGTGGGATCGATCAAGAGGCGATAGTGCACATACCAGTACCAGGAGAAGCCGCCCAACACCGAAGCAAACAGCGCGCCGACGCCGACCAGTGTCACGGGCCCGAACTTCGGCGCGAAGGTGATCACAAGGAGGCCCATGATGATGGCGGCGAAGAACTCGATCGCGATGCCGTAGTTCGGCTGCGAGATGATCGAGCCGGTGATCGCGCTTTCCAGCACCTGGGCATGGATCTCGACGCCGGGCATGGCGGGATCAACCGGCGTCGTCTTGATATCGTTGAGTCCCGCTGCCGAGGTGCCAATCAGCACCAGCCGCTGCGCGATCCTGTCCGGTGCAACGCGTCCCTCCAGCAGGTCAACCGCCGGCACATAGATCGAAGGATCCTGCGGCGCGAAATGCACCCAGAGCAGGCCGTTCTTGTCGGTCGGGATCGAGAAGCCCTTCACGCCGACGCTGCGGATACCTTCGCGATCGGTCTTGACCAGCATGGTGTCAGAGCCGGACACCACGCGCAGCATCTCGAAGGTCAGCGACGGCAGTATCACGCCCTGGGCCTGCGTGATCATCGGCGCCCGCCGGACGATGCCGTCGCGCTCGGGTTTGATGGTCAGCAATCCGCGGCCGGCGGAGGCGGCCTCGAGCACGGCCGTATTTCGCAGCAAGCCTGGAAATTCGTACAGGAAACGATGCGGCTCCTCACCCAGGGTCGCAAGGCCGGTCTGCGGAAGCTTCTTGTCGAGCTCCGAGTTGCTGACCGGTAGGCCGGTCTCGCCCAGCACGACGCGGGAACGCTTCATCGCCTCGGCAAACATCTGGTCGTTGCTCGGCAGCGCCCTCAGCTTCTCGCGCGTCGCCTCGTCGAGGTTACGAAAGGTCTCGGCCGCGATATCGGGATTGAGCCGATCGGGCTCGGGGAACATCACGTCGAAGGCGATCGCGGCCGCACCAAGCCGCGTCAGGTTGGTGACGAGGTCGGCGAGCTTGGTGCGCGGCCATGGCCACTGGCCGACCGCCTTTAGGGTCCGATCGTCGATATCGACGATGACGACGGGCCTCATCGTCTTCTTGCGGGCATCGAACTTCTGGAAGTAGTCGAAGGTGCGGACACGAAGCTCCTCGACCGGTCCCGGATCGGCGAAACGCAGAGCGGCGAAGCCGACGAGCAGCGCAAGGCAGACCAGCCGCGCGTAGCCGAACCTGCGCGCGAACCACCGCCGCCATATCCTGAGCCGCTTCATGCCCGTTGGACTTCCCGTAACCCGATCAGGTTCGATCTTGGATCGTCAGGACGCAAATGGCCATGGCCGCAAGGGACGATCCGGGGATTTTTTGCTACCCCGTCGCAGGAGAGCGAGGCCCGCGCTACGTCGTGCCGTGGCTCGTGACGATGAAGTCGCTGGCATGCAGGTTGCCGGCGGCCACGTTCTTGAGCAGGATCGTCTCGTGATCGTCCAGCGTGATCAGCGTATCGGTGTTTTGCTGCGTGATGGTGAGATCGGCGACCGAATTGATGGTATCGAACTGCCGCAGGTCGATCTTGTCCTGGATCGTATCGAAGCCATAGACCGTGTGCTGGACGGCGTCCGTCGTTGACGCCGGGGCGAACACGAACTGGTCCTGCCCGCCGCCGCTGATCAGCGTGTCGCTGGACTCGGTGGCGAAGATGACGTCCTTGCCGCTGGTGCCGGTCAGCGTGACCGGACCCGAGCCGCCTTCGTCGAAGATGAAGTTGACGGTGTCGCTGGCGCCAAGGCTGTCGGTCACCTTGAACGTGATCATGTCGGTATTGGGCGGCGTGACGCCCGGATCGTAGGTCACGCTGTGGAGAGCCGTGTTGACCTGGTCGAGCGACGCACCATCGATGAAGGACGGCGTCACGTTACTGCCTTCCTTCGCGCCCTCGGTCTGTGCGGTCACCGTGTAGGTTTCGGTCGAGGATCCCGAGACCGACAGACCCGTGACCGTGTCGGTATTCGTCGCCTCGTCGTGGGCGTGGGTGAAATGCGTGGTGTCGATCACCGGCGACTGGTGGCTCCAGACGAGCTCCGTGCCGCCGCTGCCGTCGCTGCTCTTGCTGAAGCCGGTTTCGTCGTAATGCCCGGCGATGGTGAAGTAGTCGCCATCGCCCGAGCCGTAATGGACCTCGAGCCCGCCTTCGGTCGAGACCAGCGAAACGTTCTTGGGGTCGATGCCGGCGAGATCGATGTTGTCGCCGTAGCTGAACCCGGTCACCGTGCCCGTGAAGTGCGACGCAGCATCCAGATGCAGCGTGCCGACGCCGGAGCCGACGAACTGGACCGCGGAATCGGAGGTACCGCCGAGCTCGAGGCTCGCGCTCAGGATCTGAACAGTGCCGGAGCCGGTGAGATCGCCGAGGATCGTCGTCGCGCCAGTGTCTGCAACGAGAACGCCATGGTTGGCAACGGAGCCGGTGTCATTGACAGTGCCCTCGAGGACGAGCTTGCCGTTGACGTCGATATGGAGGTCGCCGCCGACCGATATGGCGCTCGTGGAGCCATTGAAGGTCGTGTTGCCCAGAACCTCGAAATAGGAGTCTTCGTCGGCGGTCAGCGTCGTGCCGTTGACGATCGACGCGGCCAGCAGCGCGACCGAGTCCTCTCCGACGAGGTCGATCGTTCCGCCGTTGATGGTGTTGTAGAAGAAGTAGATATGCCCGCCGTCGTCGGCCTCCAGCGTGCCGCCGGCGTTGTCGACGACGCTGCCGGGCAGGTTGGCGAAGCTCACGATCCCATATCGTCCGTCGGCGTCGATGGTGCCGGTGTTGATGACGTGCTGTGGGGCGCCGAGATAGGCATCGGCGACGTCGATATGGCCGTGATTGGCGAGGGTGCCGTTCACCACCAGATAGCTGTCGATGCTCCCGGACTCGGAGTTGTTGTCGGTGCCGGTGATGTCGAGCTTGGTCGCGCTGCCGAGTGTCAGCCCGCCGATCGTGGCGCCGTTGTCGCCGAGGTCCAGATAGACCTTTTCGTCGGTATCGACCCATGCGGTCTCGGTCACGGTAGGCACGTGCCCGAGCGACCAGTTGCCGTCATTGTTCCAGTCCTGGTCGACGCTGCCCGTCCACACGTCGACGTTCGACGGTGCCGTCACCTCCGTGCTGATGGAGGCGGCGAGATCCGACGCGGGCGAGGAGCCGCCGTGGCCGATGCCTGTAGCGGTGATGTCGATCGAGACCGGCGCCGCGCCTGTGATGTCGCCGGCATAGGTGTCGTCGAGGGCGTGAACGTCGAGCGTGCCCGGGGTGCCGCTATAGCCGTGGGCCGGCACGAAGCGGATCAGCGTGTCCGGGCTCAGCACCAGCGCGTTGGTATCGCTCACGCCGGCGATGTCCACCCACTGGTCGGTGCCTGCAACCTCGTACTGCCAGGTCCCCTGGCTTTCCGTGGCGTTGTCGGCGGTGATCGCGATCGCCTTGAGGCTCGCACCATGGTCGACGTCGTGGAATTTGCCGGCGAAGAGATCGCTGACGGCCGCCCCGCCCGGATCCGTGTTGCCGCCGCCGACCGAGGCCAGCGTCGCCGCATCCAGCGTCGGCGCGTCGTTCGTGCCTGATATCGTGACGGTCACCTCGGCGGTATCGGTTCCACCATGCTGGTCGTCCAGCGTGATGGTCGACACCACGGTCGCGGTCTGACCCTGCCCGAGGAAATCCAGTGCGCTGTCGGGGATGGAATAGGTCCAGCCGATTGCGCCGTTGTTGTGGTTGCCCTCCTGCTGCAGCGTCAGCGCCTGTTCGAGCGCCGTCACCTCGTCCGCGGTCAGCGTCAGGTGCGTGGTTTGATCGGTGTCGAGCAACGTCACGGTCTGATCCGTGATCGTGGCTTGCGGACGGTCGGTCAGGTCGACGTCGGTGAAGTGGATCGTACCAGTTGCCGCCGGAGTCGGGTCGGTGGTCATGCTCGGCGCGCCGGTCGTATCGGCGAGTTCGCTGAAGCTCGCGCTCTGGGAGGTCTCTGCAGCGCTGAATTTCGGCCCGTCGTCGGCGGCCTTGAGCGTGATCAGCGTGTGGCCGGTGCCATCACCGCTGCCCGCGAAATTCGCGTTGCTGTAGTCGCCAACGAGGTTGAGGCTGATGCTGTGGCCGTCGGCGTCGGTCACGGTCAGCACGCCGCCCGTATGGTCGGCGTTGCTGGCAAAGGTCGCGTAGGTGCCAAGCCCATATTCGATGCTCGACAGATCAAGCTTGTCGGTCGCAGTCAGCCCCGTGATCGATCCACCGAATGACGCGGTGTCGATCTTGAGCTCGGCAGCGCCGCCCGAGAAGGTGACGGTCTGCGAGACCGTGGCGTTGACCTCGAGCGTCGCATTGGCATCGATGGTCACGGAGCCGGAGCCCGACAGCGAACCGAACAGCGTCATGGTGCCGCTGTCGATCTCGATGCTGCCCGTGTTGGTGATGGCGCCGCTGATGGAGGTCGAGCCCCAGCTCTCGATCTCGC
The DNA here is from genome assembly GCF_059803475.1 of Bradyrhizobium sp. UFLA05-89. NCBI lineage: Bacteria > Pseudomonadati > Pseudomonadota > Alphaproteobacteria > Hyphomicrobiales > Nitrobacteraceae > Bradyrhizobium > Bradyrhizobium sp. UFLA05-89. The sequence goes on from NZ_JBANBA010000011.1 coordinate 21,033, forward strand.
CGGAGTTGGTGATGGCGAAGGCCGAACCGTCCGCGCCGGAGAGCGACGCGCCGTCGTGCAGATCGATCTTGCCGGCATTGCCGAGGCTTCCGCCGTTGATCGTGACGTCGGACAGATCCAGCTTCGATGCACCGTCGATCGTCACCGTCCCCTTCGTGTTGGTGACCGTGACCTTGTCGAGCTTGAGCACGCCGCCCTTGATCGCCTCGAGCGTGCCGGTGTTGATGATCAGATCGCCGGTGATGTCGAGCTCGCCACCATTCGCCTCGATGAGGTTTTGATTGGTGATAGTGTGCTGCACCGCAGGGTCGATCGTCAGCGTTCCTCCGGCGACGTCGATGGTACCGGTGTTGGTGATATCTGCGTTGTTGATGGCGCTGATGCCGGTCGAGACCAGCGTGCCGGACAGCGTCAGCGTGCCGCCATCGATGGTCGCGCCGACGAGATCGAGCGTCGAGCCCGCGTCCACCGACACCGTGGCACCGGTGTTGGTGACCGTCGTCGAGATCAGCTTCAGCGTGCCGTCATTGATCGTCGCCAGCGTTCCGGTGTTCGTGACCGGTTCGCCGTTGATGTCGAGCTCGCCACCATTGGCCTGCAGCGTCCCGGCATTGGCAATCGTGGCGGAAGTCGTCGCGACGAGAGCAAGCACGCCGCCAATCGCCTCGATCACGTTGCCGTTGATGATGAAGGTGTCAGTGATCGTGCTGGCGCCGCTGGACGAGAGCGTGCCGGAAACATTGAGCGCGCCACCGGCAATGCTCGCACCCTTCAGCGTCAGCGTCTCGCTGGCATCGACCTTGATGATTCCCTTGTCGGTGATGGAGGTTCCGGACACGGTCACGTCGTCGAGCGTCAGCGTGACATCGCTTTCGACCGTCACGGCGCCCTTGTTGAGCTTGGCGCCGCCGTTGATGCTGCTGTCGCCGATGACGTCGATGGTGCCACCGAGCGTGCTGCTGAAATTGTTGATGGTGCCGCCGGTGATCTCGCCCTGATCGAGGACCAGCACGCCATGGTCGTCGACGGTGAGGGTCCCACCCGAATTAGCGACCGTGGTGCCCTGGCCTAGCGTCAGCGCCGCACCGGCCTGGATTTCGATGGTCGAATCGTTGTCGACGGTTTCGTTGTCGAACGCGACGGCCCCTTTGATGGTGACGGCACCGGAATTGTCCAGCTTGCCGTTGGTCAGCACGCTCGTCCCGTCCAGTACTAATGCGCCGCCGATGATCAGCTTGCCGCCGTCGATGGTCGCGCCGTCGACATCCAGCGTTGTCCCGGCATCGACCTTGAGTGTGCCGCCGGCATTGTTGATCTCGGCCAACGTCTTGAGCGTACCACCGGCGAGCTCGATCGTGCCGGCATTGGTGATCAAAGCGCCGACGGCGAAGTCGCCGCCGCCCGCGAGCGTCACGGTGCCTGAATTGGTCAGCACGCTGGTGCCCAGGATTTCCGCCTTGCCGCCGACGGAAATCGTGGCCCCCACGGAATTGGTCAGGATCGAATCGGCGCTGAGGTCGAGCGTGTGCGCAATCGTCAGCGTGCTCTGGTTGATGACCTCCGGCGCCTTATGCCCTTTGGTCGTGTCGAAATCGTTCATGGTCAGCGATTTGGCGAACGCCGCCTCGTCGATCGTGACCGGATAGGACGGCGTCAGCCCGTGCAGCTGATCGGTGATGACGATGACGTCGTCATTAATCGTCGGCACGGTACCGGTTTCCCAGTTCGCGGCGTCCTTCCAGAAGCCGCCGGGCGGAGACCCGGCCTCGGACGTCGCGACCCACACCACCGCGGGGCTGTCGGTCCCCTTGATGGTGACGGTGATGGTCCGCGTCGCGGTCGCGCCCTGCGAATCCGTGACCGTCACGGTGTAGGTCAGCGTCAGGACCTCGCCCTTCGGAATGAAGTCCGCGAGGTAGACGGGAAGATCGGCGAGCGACCAGTCGATGACGCCGTCGCCCGTTCCGGTGCTGTCGGTATCGATCGCAACCGACATCGCTTTTTCGAAGATCGCCAGCGGTCCCGGCGGCACGGTGCTGCCGTCCGGCAGGGTCGCGCCGGTCAGTTTCACCGACACTTTGTGGGTGTCGGTGAGATCGACATCGGTGAAAGTCAGCGTTCCCGAGGTCGGCACCTCTGAGGTGAGCGGACCGCCGGGGACGCTGGTGCCGCCCTCGAAGGTGATGACCGGAACGCTCGAGGTGATCACCGGTGTGTCGTTGGTGCCGGTGACCGTGACGGTGATGTCGATGAAGGCGGTTTCGTTGTTGGCGGCGAAATTATTGTCGACGCGGGCCCGGTAGGTCAGCGTCAGCGTTTCGCCGGCGGCAAGGAAGTCGAAGGCGTCGTCCGGGACGCTGTAGGTCCAGGTCGCCGAGCCCGTGTTGCTGTTGTCGGGGGCGGCAACGACGCTGATCTTGGCTTCGGTTGCGGCAATGTCGGCCTTTTGCAGGTCCGACAATCCGGCGGTGACGTCGTCGTGATTGGCGTTGTGGTAGGTGAAGGAGTCGAAATTCACCTTCACGGTCGGCCGGTCACCGAGATTGAAATCGAAGAAGGTGATCTTTCCGCCGACAGCATCGAGCGTCGTCGTGCCGGTCTTGCCGTCGAGCTCGTTCAGTGTGAACGCCGTCTTCACGTTGCCGCTCGAGTCGAGGCTGCTCGCAAGCGGGGCGCCAGGAACACGGCTGAGGCTCGTCGGCTTGTCGGGGGTATTCGTCGACGACCCGTTGCTGCCGGGATTGACCGTGACGAAAGTCGCCTGCGCCGTCGCGCCGCTCGCCGTCTTGATCAGCATCAGGTTGGCGTCCTGCGTGATCGAATCGGTCGAGTTGTTGGTCAGCTTCGTGTTGGTGCTGTTGTCCGTGAACTTCAGCGAGAACACGTCAGTGATCAGCTTCTGCACGTCCGGCGACAGCAGCGCGTTGGTGACCGAGACGTTGCCGCCGCTGATCTGGATCATCTGCCCCGCCTGGTTGACGGTGGCGATCGGCAGTAGTGTGACCTTGTCGAACAGGATGTAGGAGCCGGTGGTGCCGTCCGGCTCGACCAGCACCTGGAAATTCGCCTGCGGCTGCGGATCGCCGCCGCCCGACGGAACCGAGAAGCTGATTTCCGTCAGCACGGCTGTGCCGCGGATGCCCATGGTGGCGACCGGCGTGTCGATCTTCATGTCGCCGTGCTTGGCAGTCTCGCCGGCAACGAAGGTGATGGTGCCCGCGACCAGGCTCAGCAGCGAGGAGTTGCTCGACCCGTTGGGGTCGTAGACCATCTCATTCAGCACCATGCGCGCGTTGGAGGAGAGGCCGAAGACGGTGCCGTCGATGAAGGTGACGCCGAGGGTCGAGTCCGACCCGGTCGAGAGCACGTCGCCCTTCTCGACGTTGTCGCCGTTGTTCAGGATGATCGAGACGCCGTTGCGGACGGCGGTCGCGCTGCCGGTCAGCTTGGTGATATGGCCGATGACCTGCGCGGCGCTGGCGCCGGGCGCCGCCTGCGCATACTGAACGTTGCCGGCGAGCGCGTTGACGATGTCGCCGGTGAGATGGGCGCCATCGGGCGAGGCGATCGCCGCGCGCTTCTCGCCCTTGAAGTAGTCGTGAATGACGAACTCGTGTCCGTCATTGGACAGGACGAGATCGACGCCCGCGCGCTTGAACTCGCCATGGAACAGGAGATTGGGATTGGGAACAAAGAACGCGCCGTGCGGGACCTGCCCATGACCCGAGACGGAAAAGGAATCGACATGGCCATTGGCGGGCGCATGAAAACCCTTGCCGTCCATGGAAAGCGCGGCGTCAAATTTGCCAGCGTAATTCAACGGGGAAACACCGCAGAAAGGGTTAATATTTATAGAAGTATCGACTGCCTAAGCTTGCATATCATTACCGAGTCCTTAGCGAAACCATCTATTTCTCGTGGGAATCGACGCGGCAGCATCGCCATGGCCGGTGCGAGGCAGGGTTTGCCAAGAATAATGATAGTATATTTCGAATATAGCCTCTGCATATTGACGGCGCGTACTACAACTTGAAGCATTCCAAAGTATTCAAATAGAAGAAATTTCCTACGAATACTCGTGTCATCTTTCCGTTGCAACGCCCTGCGACATACTGCGGCAAATGCGGACTTTTTACTGCGACCCGGCTAGCAGAAGTGGCGAGATAAGCCCGCCATTAGCCATATGAACCAGATTCGGCAGCCGACTCAACCCGCGACGAGAATTGGTTCCATTCCACAACAGATCGGGCCTTCCCGGGGGCTGAGCCCGTAAAATTTTACCCAAGCCGGCGAGACCGGCTTCAGCCTGTTGCTCGGTTTTGGGCTCCCGGCCGGGCTCATTAAGCAGAACAAAACGGCCCGCCCCTCACTATCACCGCACCAGAAACAAAGCCGGCACGTGCGGGTCAGGGGTGTCCTGCCGATGCTGGACAGGGGAAGTCAGATGGAGACCGTTGCTCACTCGCGCGCCTGGCGCGCAGTCCTGCTCTTTTGCGGATTGATCCTGTTCGGATCGGCCGCCGACCTTCGCGCAGGCACGCTGCTGTCGCCGGGGTCCGCCGTCCTCGTGCGAAAATCCGCAGAACCGTTCGGCCTATTCGCCTTCGCGATCTCCGCCGGTCGCGTCCGCGACAAGTGGTTTCACCTGAAGGACAAGCTCGACGACGAGATGGTGCAGCTCGCGCTGTGCGACGGCGACCGCGACAACTGCGTCTCGCCCGCGGCATTGAAGCTGCTCGCCATCGTCGACCAGGCCCGCAGCCGCGAAGGCCGCGCCCGCCTCGGTGAAGCCAACCGCGCCATCAATCTCGCGATCAAGGCGGCCAATGACGGCTCTGATGACGTCTGGAGTTCGCCACTCGCCACCTTCCAGCGCGGCGCCGGCGATTGCGAGGACTATGCGATCGCAAAGCTCGCCGCGCTGCGCCTCGCGGGCATTTCGCCCGAGGATCTGCGAATCGTTTTCGTGCGCGACACGCAAGTCGGCGAGGAACATGCGGTCGCGGCCGCCAGGCTCGACAGCCACTGGCTGATGCTCGACAACCGTCGCATGGCCATGGTCGAGGATGAGGCGGCGCGGACCTATCAGCCGCTCTTCGTGCTCTATCAGTCTGCGGTGCTGAAATACGTCGACGAGCCCGCGTTTGCGGCTGTGCCGGACAACAACCGCTCGGCGCTGATCGCGTCGCGCTGATTGCCCGAACTGAGCTGCGTAGCCCGGATGGAGCGCAGCGCAATCCGGGACCGCATCTCCGTTTGAAATCCCGGATTTCGCTGCGCTCCATCCGGACTACAATTCCGATGCGCGGCTGGACATTCACGGTTTCGCCGCGCCGCCCGGGAAGCTAGCATGCGTATCATGCGGGCTTCGGGGACAAGCGGAATGCGAACGTTGGTGCTGGCGATGGTTGCGGCGATGGTGCCGCTGATGTCACCTGCGCACGCGCAGGCGGTCAATTCAGACCCAGCGATCGCCGACAAGCTGCCGCTGTTCGTCAAGAACCGTTGTGAGCAGCAGCGCGATCCCGCGGGTCAGTTGTTTTGCGGCAATGGCGAGCTTGCCGCAGCGGCCGAGAAACTCGGTGCGGCCATCGAGGCGCGGCTCTCCCGCCTGCCGGATCGTCTGCCGGCCATCGAGGAGAACGCGCTGTGGATCCGACAGCGCAATCTGAGCTGCGGCATCTTTGGTCGGACCGCGGTCCGCACCGATGACATCGATCGCGTCAAGACCTGCCTGCTCAGGGAGACCGAGGAGCGCGCCGCGATCCTGCGCGACCCCGATTTCGATTGCCTCGCGGCCAACACGACGGCCGGCGCGCTGATCTGTAGCGATCCGGAGTTGGCGCTGGCGGAGGAGGAGCTCAACGGCCAGGTCCTCGGCTTGATCGGCAAGCTGAGCCCGACCGAAGCCCGCTTTGCCTTCGCCGAATACGGCCGCTGGACAAGGGAGCGCGATCGCAAATGCGACCTCGTCGGCAAGGAGAACGTGCCGCTGTCCGAGCTGTCATCTGCGCAAGGCTGTCTCGCCGAATATTTTAGCCGGAAGACCGCCGATATCCTTGGTGCCAAGGGCGATCCGAAGCGGGTGTTCGGCCGCCAGATCGCTGCACGGCTGCCTGATACCGACGCCGCCGACTTCTGCGTCGCCAAGATTCATGCCGCCAATTCCTGCGGCGACTTCGTCCGCATCAGTCGCGTGTCCGCTTCCGGCAGCAACGTCGGAGAGCAGGAGGCGAAGGTCACCGCCGATATCGACATGGTCGTGCTGTCGCCCTTCACCGCCTGCAGCGCGGTCGCATCGACCTGCACCGGCACCTGCTGGGACCCAAGATCCGGCAAGGCGCAGCCGGCCGCAGCGTCCAAGCAAGGCTTCAAGGAAAGCTTCAATGTGACGAGCCGGCTCAGAATCCAGCGCACCTTCGCATTCCAGAAAGCCGCCGATGGGTGGCGCTGCAGGGAAGACGAGCTGGCACCGGTGGAGTCAGGCGTCGCGGGTGGGGGATCGTAGGTGCAGCGCCTCTCCCTTCTCCCCTTGCAGAAGGTGGCGCGAAGCGCCCGATGAGGGGTCTGCCTCACCGAGTCCGAAAGCGAGAGGCTCATTCGCGCAGAGACCCCCCTCCCCCACCTCGCCGCTACGCGGCGAGCCACCCTCTCCCACAAGGGAAGAGGGCGCACCTGCGGGGAGAGGCGAAGATCAGAACATCAGATTGTCCTTCACCAGGACCCAGCGGCCGCCCTTGACCTGCTGCACCTGGGTGATGGTGTTGGCGAGGTGGTCGGTCTTGGAGAACTTCGTCGGCGGCGAGTTGAAGATGTCGAGGAATTTTTCGCCTGACTCGAGCGAGTCAAGCATCTTCTGCCCCGTGAGATCCTTGCCCGCCTTCTGGGCGTAGAAGGCAAAGGTCATCACCGTGTTGTAGCCGATAATCGCCTGCGTATTGGCGTCCGAGTTGAACATCTTCTTATAGTTGGCGAGCCAGTCCTTCACCGGGCCTTTAGCGCTGTCCTCGTAGGGAATCTCGAATTGGGACGCGGCATAAAGCCCTTCCACGGCGTCCTTGCCCAGCGTCGGCACTTCCAGCACGTTGGTCGGCGTTGCCCCCAGGAAGGTGACGTCCCAGCCGAGCTTCTTCGCCTCCGTCATCGCGCCAATGGTCTCGCGGATCACTGTGCCGAGCACCACGAGATCGCAGCCGTCCGACTTCATCTTGGCAACCTGCGCGCTGAAATCGGAGGCGCCACGCTTGTAGCTGGTGATCGAGGCCGGCTGCACCTTCATCACGGTGAGCTGCTGATTGAAGCCGTCGAGCACGTTTTTGCCGTACTCGTCGTCCTGGTGCATGATGCAGGGCTTCTGGAAGTTCTTCCACTCAATCATGTATTTCAGCGCGGCGCGCGTGCTCTCGACGTAGGGCAAGAGGTTGTTGAACTTCAATCGCTCCTGCGGCTTGCTCGGATCGAACTTGAAGGTGAATTCGGCCGCAGTCAGCGGGAAGAGCTGCAGCACGCCGGCATCGAACAGCGTGTCCTGCGCCGCCAGCACCGTCGGCGAGCCCATCGGGCCGATCATCGCGAAGACCTTGTCGCGCTCGATCATCTTCTGCGTGGCCAGCACGGCCTTCTTGGGGTCGTAGCCGTTGTCCTCCAAAATCATCTTGATCTTGCGGCCGTTGATGCCGCCGGCCGCGTTGATCTCCTCAACCGCCATCTTCATGCCGTTGGAGACCGGTACGCCCCACACCTTGATCGGACCCGACAGATCCTGATGCGTGCCGATGACGATCTCGCTGGCCGAGATGCCTTCATTGGTGACCTTGGTTTGCGCGGCAGCCGGCAGACAGGTGAGCACCACCGCGCATGCCGCAAGGCCGAACGCCCAGAACGATTTCGACATCGACGTCTCCTCTCTCCTTAAGGCCCGTGTTGCGCAAAGGGCGTGGCCATCGCTCCCTCGCTTCCCTTGGAATGGTTCACGCCACCGCGCGCTCGCGATACATCGCGTCGATCTCGGCGGCGTAGCGCCTGTTCACGAAGCTGCGCTTCAGCTTCATGGTCGGCGTCAGCTCCTCGTCCTCCGGCGTGAGCTGGCGCTCGATCAGATAGAATTTCTTGATGGTCTCGACGCGCGCAAAGTTGCCGTTGACCTGTTCGATCTCTCGCCAGATCAGGTCCTGAATCTCGATCGCCCGGCACAGGCTCGCGTAGTTGGTGAAGGGGATGTCGTGATCCTGCGCGAATTTCTCGACGTTCTCCTGGTCGATCATGACGAGGCAGGTGAGATATGGCCGCTTGTCTCCGATCACGACGGCGTCGGAGATATAGGGCGAGAATTTGAGCTGGTTCTCGATTTCCGAGGGCGTCACGTTCTTGCCGCCTGAGGTGATGATGATGTCCTTCATCCGGTCGGTGATCTTGACGAAGCCGTCGTCGTCCATGGTGCCGACGTCGCCGGTGTGCAGCCAGCCGCGCGCATCGATGGTCTCGGCGGTCTTCTGCGGCTGATTCAAATAGCCCATGAACAGGAAGTCGCCCTTGATCAGGATCTCGCCGTCCGGCGAGAGGCTGACCTCACCCCAGGGCACGGCCTTGCCGACTGAGCCGAGCTTGATGCGCTCGGACGGCATCATGGTGGCAACGCCGCAATTTTCAGTCTGGCCATAGACCTCGTGCATGTTGATGCCGAGCGCGAGATACCAGCGGATCAGGTCTGGCGAGATAGGCGCTGCGCCAGTGAAGGCGATGCGGCAGCGATCGAGGCCAATCATGCGGCGGATGTTGCGGAACACCAGCCTGTAGGCGAGGCGGTTCGCGATCCCAAGCGACAAGGACGGCGCGCGTGCCTCGAGCCGGCAATCCGCGATGCGCAGGCCAATGTCGATAGCGCGGCGATAGACCCATTGCTGGACCGGCGTCGCATCCTTGAGTGCGATGGTGATTGCGGAATAGAATTTTTCCCAGATCCGCGGCACCGCGAAGAAGACGGTCGGCTGCACCTCGCGCAGATTGTCCGGCACGGTTTCCGGGCTTTCGGCGAAATTCATCACCGAGCCGAGCGCGACGGAGATGTAGTAGCCAGCGACCCGCTCGGCGACGTGACAGAGCGGCAGGAAGATCAGCCGGTCCTCGTCTTCCCTCGCCGGGATGAAATCGTTGGCGTGGCGCATCTGATGGGTCACGCTGCGGTTGGCGTGCATCGCGCCCTTGGGCGGGCCCGTGGTGCCGGAAGTGTAGACGAGGATCGCGAGATCGCCTGGGCCGCGGCTGTCGATCATCTCCTGCCAGAGCTGCTCGCGGCCGACCATGTGATTGCGCCCGAGCGCGCGAAACTCGTCGAGCGACATCACCATGTCGTCTGAAAATCCGCTCAGGCCCTCCATGTCGAACACGATGATCCTCTCGAGCGTCGGGCATCGCGCGCGGCAGGCGAGGACCTTGTCGAGTTGTTCTTCGTCCTCGGCAAAGATCACGCGAGTAGCGGAGTCGTTGACGAGATATTCGACCTGCGCCGAGGAATCGGTTGGATAGATGCCGGACGAGACGCCGCCCGCGCACAGGATGCCCATGTCGGCATGGATCCATTCCGGCACGGCATTGGCGATGATGGAGGCGACGTCGCCAGGCTTGAAGCCCGAAGCATGCAGTGCGTAGGCGATCTCCCTGGAGAGCTCCAGCCATTCGCGCCAGCTCGTCGGCTGCCAGATGCCGAACTGCTTCTCGCGGATCGCCGGCCTGTCGCCGCGCGTCTCCACCGCACGCAAAAAGCTCTTTGCGATCGTGTCTGCGACTGTCAGCACCGCCGGTCGGGCCATGCCATTGCCTCCTTGCCGCTTCGTCCCCTCCCGCAGCATGGCTTGCCGCCGGTCCGTTCGTTCACGGGGAGACGCCATATTTAACGCCACGTTTTCTTCTTTTTCCAGCGCCGTTCGCCTCTGGCCCCGGCTTCCTTGGCGCCTAGGTAGAATTCCTGGATGTCCTGGGAATCCATCAAGCGGTCGCAGGTGTCGTTCATCACGACGCGGCCGATCTCCAGCACGTAGCCGTAATGCGCCGTTTCCAGCGCCACCTTGGCATTCTGCTCGACGAGCAGGATCGACATGCCCTGCTCCTCGTTGACGCGGCGGATGATCGTAAAAATCTCCTTCACCAGGATCGGCGACAGGCCCAGCGACGGCTCGTCCAGCAACAGCAGCGTCGGCCGGTTCATCAGGGCGCGCCCGATCGCCAGCATCTGCTGCTCGCCGCCGGAAAGCTGGCCGGCCGGTTGGTTGATGCGCTCCTTCAGCCGCGGGAAATAGCCGTAGACGCGCTCGATATCCTCCGCGACACCGTCACGATCCTTTCGCGGATAGGCGCCCATCATCAGGTTCTCGCGCACCGAGAGGAATGGAAACACCTCGCGCCCTTCCGGCACATGACTGAGGCCGAGGCGGACGATCTTGTCGGCCTCCATGCGCTGGATCGGCCTGCCCATGAACTCGATCGTGCCCTTCTGCGGATCGAGGATGCCGGAGATGGTCTTCAGCACGGTGGTCTTGCCCGCACCATTGGCACCCAGCAGCGTCACGATGCGGCCCCGCGGCACCTCGAGCGAGATGCCGCGGATCGCCATGATCGGCCCGTAGTAGCTCTCGATATTGGAGAGCTTCAGGATGATGTCGGGCGAAACGGCGGCGTCCATCGCGTCAGGCTCCGAGATAGGCGGCGACGACGTCGGGATGCTGCTGCACCTCGGCGGGCGAGCCCATCGCCAGCACCCGGCCGTAGTTCAGCGCGATCACGCGGTCCGAGACGCGGTTGACCAGCGACATGTCGTGCTCGACCATCAGCACGGTGATGCCGAGCTCGCTTTTCATGTCGCGGATCCAGAACGACATGTCGTCGGTCTCCTCGACATTCAGCCCCGACGACGGCTCGTCGAGCAGTATGAGCTTCGGCTCGGAACAGAGCGCGCGGGCAAGCTCGATCACCTTGCGTACGCCGTAGGGAAGACCCGAGATCAGCTTGTCGCGATAGGGCTCGAGATCGAGGAATTCGATCACCTGCTCGACGCGGCGCCGGTGCAGCTTCTCGTTCGCGCGCACGCTCGGCAGGAACAGCAATTCCTGCCAGAGCTGCGTGGTTGAGTGACGGTGGCGCCCGACCAGCAGATTCGCGAGCACGGTTGCATTCTCGAACAGCTCGATGTTCTGGAAGGTGCGGGCAATGCCGAGCCTTGCAATGTCGTAGGGCGGCTGTTCCGTGATGTCCTGGTCCTCGAAGAAGATGTGGCCCGAGGTCGGACGGTAGATCCGCGAGATCAGGTTGAAGATCGAGCTTTTCCCCGCGCCGTTCGGCCCGATGATCGAGAGGATCTCGCCCTTCTCGACCGCGAACGAGACCGCATCGACCGCCTTGAGGCCACCGAAATGCAGCGACAGGTTTTCGGCGCGGAAATAGCTCATCGGTTCCGCTCCGACTTCACGTAGATCTTCTGGCGTTTGAAGGTCGCGCGCTTGTAGAGCGGGAAGAGCTGGAAGAAGAGTTTTATCTTCAGCCAGCGGCCGTAGAGGCCGAGCGGCTCGAACAGCACGAACAGCACGATGATGATGCCGTAGATCGCGCCCTTCAGGCCGTTGAGCGAGGCGAAGGCCGCGACCTTCGACTGAACGTTCGCCGCGCCGTCGGTGCTCGCCCCCAACGCCGCGGCGACGCCGGCAATGATGCCCGGCATGTCGTCCTTCAGATAAGTCAGGAACGGATCGATCATCACGATGAAGATCGCCCCCAGCACTGCACCGTGCAGGCTGAACGTGCCGCCGATCAGGATCACGATGATGAACTCGATCGAGAGCTGGAGCGTGAACATCTCCGGCGAGATGAAGGAGAGCTTGTGCGCGAACAGCACGCCGGCAAAGCCGGTGATCGCCGCCGAGATCGCAAAGGACTTCACCTTGTAGAGCGCGACGTTGACGCCCATGCTGCGTGCCGCCGTCTCAGAGTCGCGGATCGCAACGAAGGCGCGCCCCGTCGGCGAGCGCAAGAGATTGAGCGTGCCGACGATCGTCAGAATCAAGACGGCGAGGCACAGGAAATAGAACATCGGACTGTCGCGCGGCACGGGGACGCCGAGCAACGACAGCGTCTTGATGCGCATGCCCTCATTGCCGTTGGTGACGCTTTCCCAGCGCGCCAGAATCTCCTCGACGATGAAGGCGAAGGAGATCGTGGCGATGACGAGGTAGATGCCCTGGAGGCGCAGCGCGGGGAAGCCGACCAGCGCGCCGATCAATCCGGTCAATACGCCTGCGGCGAGGAAGTAGACCGGAAACGGCACGTTGTATTTCTGCAAATAGGCCGCCGCATAGGCGCCGATCGCAAGGAACGCGGCGTGCCCGAGCGAGGCCTGCCCGGTAAAGCCGGTGAGAATCAGCAGCGCCACGCCGACGGTCGCATAAATGCAGACAAAGACCAGCTGGCTCATCAGATAGCTGGAGAGCACGTAGGGCGCGATCAGCAGCACCGCAATCAGGAGCCCGTAGGAGATCACGTAGCCCGAATGCGGGAACAGGCGGATGTCGTCCTCGTAGTCGGTCTTGAACAGAAAGCGCATGGCGTTCAGACCTTCTTGCGTACGTGGAGGCCGAACAAGCCTTCGGGCTTCAGCAGCAACACCGCCAGCAGCACGATGTAAGGTGCGACGTCCTTCCAGCCCTCCGGCAGATAGAAGCCGGCCATGCTCTCGATCACGCCGATCAACACGCCACCGACGACCGCGCCGGGTATTGAGCCGAAGCCGCCGAGCACGGCGGCGGGAAAGGCTTTCAGACCGAGCACGAGCCCGACATTGGAGTGAATGAAGGTGATCGGTGCCAGCAGAACGCCGGCGCACGTCGCGACCGCCGCACTGATGGCCCAGACGATCGACACGACACGCTTCACGGGAATGCCCATGTAGTAGGCCGCGAGCATGTTCTCGGAGCTGGCGCGCATCGCGGTGCCGAGCGTGGTCTTGTTGAAGAACAGATAGAGCAGCGTGCAGAGGATGACCGTTGCCGCGATCACCGAGAGCTTGTCATAGGCGAGCACCAGCGCGCCGATGCGCAACACGCCCTGGCTGAACGGCGTCTCGATCTTGAAGTCGTCGGTGCCCCAGATCATGCCGGCGATCGAGCGCAGGAAGTAGCCGAGCCCGATGGTTGCCATGATGATCGAGAATTGCGGATAGCCGAGGATCGGCCGCACCACGATGCGTTCGGCGAGCATGCCGAACAGCGCCATGGCGACGACTGCTCCGACGAAGCCGACCCAGTAGTTCAGGCCCATCATGCCGATGAAGGTGAAGGCGAAGAAGCCGCCCAGCATCATCAGATCGCCCTGGGCGAAGTTGACGACCTCGGTTGCCTTGTAAACCAGCACGAAGCCAAGCGCGATCAGGCCGTACACGCAGCCGAGTGCAATGCCACTGACCAGCTGCTGAACGAAGTCCAGCATCGCCGAGCATCCTCCCCGATGCGATCCTTGCGGCTCTTGGCGGCCGTCTCGTCGCATCTTGTGTCCAGTCGCTACGCGATCATTATCAGTCACGGAAAGCGCCATTTGGCCCGGCGCAATTCAGCCCGAACCGCCCAGCGCTGTCAATAAAACGAGAGGCGGATGCATTCGTGCGGGATGACGGAATTTGTGGCAGGGTGATTCACCGTGCCGAAACATCTTCAGATCAAGGTCGCGAGCGATGCGAAACCGTATGGTGTGGCCATCATGAAACCGGACAGTTCGGCGCTGAGCGTCCGAGGGTTAACGAAGCGTTTTGACCGTCTGGCGGTCGATTCCCTCGATCTCACCATTCACGCCGGTGAATTCTACGCGCTGGTCGGCCCCAACGGTGCCGGCAAGACCACCACCTTGCGCATGGTCGCAGGGTTGCTGCGGCCCGATGCCGGCGCGGTGTCGATCTTCGGCATCGATGCCCTGGCCGATCCCGTGGCCGCCAAGCAGGTGATGGCCTGGGTCTCGGACGAGCCGATGATTTATGACAAGCTGACGCCGCTCGAATATCTCGAATTCGTCGCCGGCCTCTGGGGCATTGCGCCAGCCGTCTCCGAACCCGTGGCGCAGGAACTGTTGAGCTCGCTCGGCCTGGCGCTACACCGGCACGAGCGTTGCGAGGGATTTTCCAAGGGCATGCGCCAGAAGGTGGCGTTGGCCGGCGCGCTGGTCCACGACCCCCGCCTCATCATTCTCGACGAGCCGCTGACCGGCCTCGACGCCGTCTCCGCCCGCCATGTGAAGGGTCTTTTGGCCGAGCGCGTCCGCGCTGGCTGCACCGTGATCATGACCACGCATATTCTTGAGGTCGCCGAGCGCATGGCCGACCGGATCGGCGTGATCGCGTCGGGCAGCCTCGTTGCCGAAGGCACGCTCGCCGAGCTGCGTCAGCAGAACGGCCACAACGACACCAGCCTCGAGGATCTCTTCATCGCGCTGGTCACGCTGGAGGCTGCCGCCGCATGAGCTCGGCGACTGCATTATCGTGGTTCGCCCGCCACGAGCTCCGCCTCGCCTGGCGCGAATGGCTCGCCATGATGACGGGCCAGCGCAAGCGGAAACGCACCGCCGTGATCGGCCTGATCGTCTTTGCCGCACTCCTGCATCTGCCGGCCTGGGCGGTGATCGGTCGCTTCGCCGGACTTCGATTGCCGCTCGACAAGCCGTCGCTGATCGTGATTACGGCGACGATCGCGCTCGCCTGGTCGCTGATGCTGTCGCAAGCGATCGAATCGGTGACGCGGGTGTTTTACGCCCGCGCCGATCTCGATCTCATCATGTCGTCGCCGGCAACGCTCACCAACCTGTTCTCCGTGCGCATCGCCGCGATAGCGCTCGCGATCACGGCGATGGCGCTGCTGTTCTCCACGCCCTTCATCGACGCGCTGGTGATCGGAGGCGGGCCGCGATGGCTCGCGGCGTTCGGCATGGTCATCGCCATGGGGCTGTCGGCAGCAGCCATCGCGATCGCCATCACGATCCTGCTGTTCCGGCTGATCGGCCCGGCGCGGACCCGCTTCATCGCGCAGATCCTCGCCGCGATCATCGGCGCCGGTTTCGTCATCGCGCTCCAGATCGCCGCGATCATCTCCTACGGCACGCTGTCGCGCTTCGCGGTGCTGACCTCGGATGCCACGGCTGCCTATGCGCCCGGTGTCGACAGCATCGTCTGGTGGCCCGCGCGGGCCGTGATGGGCGATCGCGAGGCGCTGGCGCTGCTGCTCGCACTCGGTCTCGTCATGCTGGGCGGCGTGATGGCGCTGTTCTCCGGCCGCTTCGCCGACACCGCGATCGATGCGGCCGCCCACGGGACATCCGGCCGCCGCACCACGCGCGAGCGGCCGTTCCGCGCCGGCTCACGGGCGCAGGCGCTACGGCGCAAGGAGTTCATGCTGCTGTGGCGCGATCCCTGGCTGATCTCGCAAACCCTGATGCAACTGCTCTATCTGGTGCCGCCGGCGCTTCTATTGTGGCGGAGCTTTGCCGACAGCTCAGCGGCGTTGGTGTTGATCACGCCCGTCATCGTGATGGCGGCGGGACAGCTTGCCGGCGGACTCGCCTGGCTGACGATTTCGGGCGAGGATGCCCCTGATCTCGTCGCAACCGCGCCGCTGTCACCCTCGCGCGTGATCCGCGCCAAGATCGAGGTCGTGTTGATCGCAATCGCCGTCATCTTCGCTCCGCTGGTCGCAGCGCTTGCCTTTGCCTCACCGCTCCAGGCCGCGATCACGGCGGGCGCGATCATCGTCGGCGCCGCCTCCGCCACCGCGATCCAGCTCTGGTTCCGCGTGCAGGCGCGGCGCAGCCAATTCCGCCGCCGCCAGACCTCCTCGCGTCTTGCGACCTTTGCTGAGGCCTTCTCCTCGATCGGCTGGGCGGCCACCGCCGCGCTGCTACTCTCGCTTCCCCTCGCCGGCGTCGTCAGTGGCCTGATCACCGCGGGTCTCGTCGCCACCACCTGGAAGTTCAGCCCGCGGCGGGAGTAGGCCTATAACACTGACGCGCTGTTGATCGCGGCCCATTGGCCGCAGGCGGGATTGCACGCTAGACTTCCCCGACGTCATTGGGGATGGATCTATGTGGCGATTCTTTTCCGCGATCCTCGCGCTGCTCGGCGCTTCCCTCACGCCCGCCCTTGCCCAGCAGCCGCAGCGCAGCGAATGTCTGGCAATGGCCAACGCGGCCCCGCGCGCGGTGCCCGTGTCCTGGCAGCGGACTGCGGGCGCGGCCGAGGTCGAGATCACCTATGCCGGCCATTCCACCTATTTCATCGATACGCCCGGCGGCTTGCGCATCGCCACCGACTATAGCGGCGCCTATCAGGTCGGCCGGCTGCCCGACGTCGTCACCATGAACCGGGCCCACAGCACGCACTACTCGCTATATCCCGACAAGCGCATTCCCCATGTGCTGCATGGCTGGGGCGAGGACGGCAAGCCGGCAGTGATTTCCGAGCGCGTCGGCGACACCTTCATCCGCAACGTCACCACCGACATCCGCCGTTACTTTGGCGACGACGCCGGCATCGACATGATCCGCGACGGCAACTCGATCTTCATCTTCGAGGTCGCGGGCCTCTGCATCGGCCATCTCGGCCATCTCCACCACAAGCTCGACGACAGCCATTTTGCCCAGATCGGACGGCTCGACATCGTCATGGTGCCGATCGACGGCACCTACACCATGTCGCTCGACGGCATCTCGGAGATCACGAAACGCCTGCGAGCCTCCGTCGTGCTGCCGATGCACCGCTTCGCCACGCCGCTCGACGACTTCATGCGACGGATCGGCCGCGACTTCGAGATCGACCGACGCCTCGAGCGCTCGCTCCGAATCTCGCGGGATTCGCTGCCGGGCACGCCGACGGTGATCATCCTCGACGGCGTGTGAGGCGCCGAAGCCGGAACGCATGAACCTCCTCCGACTTGGTTGCCTTGGGATCATCTTCGATCGGAGCAATCATGAGCAGAAGGTTCCTGGTGATCGGCTCGTTCGCGGCCATCTATCTGCTGTGGGGTTCCACCTATTTCGCCATCACGCTGGGCCTGCAATCGATTCCGCCATTTCTGCTGATGGCGCTTCGCTCGTTCTGCGGCGGCATCGTGTTGCTTGGCCTGATGGGCCGAGAGGTCGCGGGAACGTCCTTGCAGACATGGTTGCAGGCGTGCCTGTGCGGGCTGCTCTTCTTTGTCGGCTGCCATGGCGTGCTCGCCTTTGCGCAGCAATCGGTTCCTTCGGGCGTGGCAGCGATCGTGCTTGCCACGATCCCGTTCTGGCTCCTGCTGATCGATGTCTTGTTCCCGGGCGACCAGCGCCCGCGGCCGATTGCCTTGCTTGCACTCGTGCCCGGCTTCGTGGGCGTTGGGCTCGTGGCATGGCAGAACGTCGAGCGGGCCGGCATCAGCATCCTTCCCATCGTCTGGCTGCTCGCAGCAGCCCTGTCATGGTCGATCGGCACTGTCCTGTCCCGAGGCATGTCGAGCCAGACCTCTGCGATCCTGCTTTCGGGCATGCAGCTGTCGATCGGCGGCGCCGTGTTGTTTGCGATCAGCTGGCTGACGGGCGAGATCGAGACCTTCACGCCGCGCGACGTCTCGATGACGTCGCTTGCAGCGTTAGTTTGGCTGGTCATCTCCGGCAGCGTGATCGGATTTGTCGCCTACAACTGGCTGCTGGAGAACGTCTCGACCTCGCTGGTATCGACCTACACCTTCGTCAATCCTGTCATCGCCGTGCTGCTCGGCACCGTCGTACTCGGCGAGCCGTTTTCACCCATGATGCTGGTTGGCGCGAGCCTCGTCATTGTCTCCGTCATCGTCATTTGGCGGGCGGAACGTTCAGGCAGCCGCCGAACGAGCGACGAGAGCAAGCGGGCCATCAGGCAACTATCGCTGCGCAAGACCTGACGACCGCCTGCGGCAATTTTCTCCAAGTAGCCTGAGGTCCGATCGTGCTGATCTTGCGCGAAAGTGGAGATCGACATGAGCGACTTTGCGAAACTCTTGCATGCGAGCGGCCCCAACCCGGAATACGCCGCGGCGCTGCAGCTCTATGGCCAGTTCGTCGGTGATTGGGATGCCGAGATCACCGCGTATGAGCATGACGGCGCCACGCATCGCGCGGCCGGCGAGATCCATTTCGGCTGGGTGCTGGAGGGCCGTGCCGTCCAGGACGTCTGGATGATCCCTCGCCCCGCCGGCGCGCCACCGTTCCCGCTCGCCGGCAACTGGTACGGCACGACGTTGCGCGTGTACGATCCGACCATCGCTGCCTGGCGGATTTTTTGGCTCGATCCCGGCCGCAGCGTGTTCCGTCAGCAGATCGGCCGGCCGCGCGGCGCCGATATCGTGCAGGAAGGCACGACCGACAGCGGCGACCTGTCACGCTGGAGCTTTACCGAAATCACCGAAAATGCGTTCCACTGGCTCGGGGAGAGCAAGCCGGCCGCAGCGCGGGATTGGCGGCTGATGGTGGAGGTGAAGGCGCGGCGGCGCCAGGCTAAAGCACGATGAGTTTTGGTTGAATCAATGCAAGCCGAGGGGCACCTCTCCCGAAGGGAGAGGTGCCCAGGCGATCGACTGCACTCAATCTCGTCGGGCTTTGAGACCGCCTGGTGCGCTCTCGCCGAAGGGCGCGGTTGCGCAACACGCGCTGCCGCGCAGCGCCTCCTGATGTTAGTCTTGTCGGCAACGACAATCAGGGGAGCGAATGCCGATGGCCGCGAGCACCATGCCCGCCAATAGGAGCGGACTCTTTGCCGATCCGCGCGAGGACTGGCTCGCGTTGCACCAGGAGGAGATCATCGATCCCTTGCGGCCGATCGTCGATCCCCACCACCACCTCTGGGACCGCGGCGGACAGCGCTATCTGATCGAAGAGATGGCCGCCGACATCGCCTCCGGCCACAACGTCATTGCAACCGTCTATGTCGACTGCCGCTCGATGTACCGCGCGCACGGGCCAGAGGCGTTTCGCCCCGTCGGGGAGGTCGAGTTCGCCAATGGCGTCGCCGCGATGAGCGCGAGCGGTGGCTATGGCAGGGCTGCGATCTGTGCCGGCATCGTCAGCCACGTCAATCTCCTGCTCGGCGATGCGGCAAAGCCGGTGCTGGAAGCCGAGATCGCCGCCGGCAACGGCCGCTTTCGCGGCATCCGGCATTCCTCCGCCTGGGACGAGGACCAGGTGGTCGCGGGCATGTATGCGAACCGGCCGAAGGGGTTGCTGAAGGACGCGACCTTCCGCAAGGGCTTTGCCTGCCTCGCGCCGCTGGGCCTGAGCTTCGACGCCTGGCTGTTTCATCCGCAGATCGGCGAGTTGACCGAATTGGCGCGCGCCTTTCCGGACACCAAGATCGTGCTCGATCATTGCGGCGGACCGGCCGGCACCGGCCGGTTCGCGGGCCGGCGCGAGGAAGTGTTTCCGCTGTGGCGCGCCGCGATCAAGGAGATCGCAAAATGCGAGAACGTCGTGGTCAAGCTCGGCGGACTTGCGATGTGCCTGCTCGGCTATGATTTCCATCTGCGCGAAAGACCGCCGTCGTCCGAGGAGCTTGCGGCAGCGTGGCGGCCCTATGTCGAAACCTGCATCGAGGCGTTCGGTGCGAAGCGCGCGATGTTCGAGAGCAATTTCCCGCCGGACAAGGGCCAGTGCAGCTACCAGGTAATCTTCAACGCCTTCAAGCGCATCGCCGCACCGCTGAGCGAAGCCGAGAAGACGGCTCTGTTCTCACAGACGGCAACCAATTTCTACCGGCTCGAACTGCCGTCATGACGTGAGAAGGGGCCGGGACGTCAGTCCCGACCCCTTCTCGACGCCATTCGCTGGGAAGCGCCTTGGTAGAACCTGGGGTTAGCCCGCACCCATGAGGGTTGCGGGACGACGCTCGCCGGGCGAGAGGAACATCCGCTTCAGCTTGTTGACGACACGGACCATGAAGCCGATCAGCGCCGGATTGGTCTTGCGGCAGAAGGCGATCTTCTTGACGTGGCCTTCGACGTGCCATTTGGCATGCGCACCGTCGTGGAAGAAGATCACGTCACCAACGCCGTAGCGCTTCGGCGGCATGCCTTCACTCTCGAGCACGATCGATCCTTCCAGGATCATGATGGTCTCGTCGAAATCGTAGTACCAGTTGAAGCGGCCTTCGGTGCAGGACCAGATGATGGTCGATGCGGTGCCGTCGGCGCTGGTCGACAGGATATGCGACCGCGACACCGGATTGCCTTCAATGATCCAGGACGGCTCGATCGGCCGCAGCTCCAGATCGACGGCACTACTTCCGGTTTCAATCAATGTGCGCGACATCGGCTTCCTCTGGGGATAAAATATGACTGGTTGGCCCAGGCCCCGGGCCGTTTCAAACAGTGCGTGTGACGCTAGTAGCCGTTTTTTAATTCTTCCTTACGCGGGCCCGGACAATCAGCCGCAAGTTGCATGAGCGGCGCGGCTAACGCGCCGATTTGCCTTCAGATTCGCGCGTTTGAACCCGGTTTTTGCAGGGTGCGACAAAATGCGCGGAATCAAATCAGGAAGGAGCCTGTCCGATGCCCCTCTCCCCCGAGGCCGTCAGCGCCAATAGCGAGGTTGCCGAGCAGCTCGCGGCCCTCGACGTCTCTCTTGAGGCCGACGATCCGCTGCCCGACTGGTTCTCCATCGACGGCATCGAGGCGCCTCGGCAGGTCGGCAGCGACGGCGCGGGCGGCGCGTTCGTGCTGCTGCCGTCAAACCATGTGCTCTATGCGTCGTCGGAGGGCCGCGCTGGCATTATCGCGGCGACATTCGAGGACTTCATCCAGATCGTCGTCGCCTGTCCCTATTGGCTCGACATCCTCAAATTCTCCGCCGGCGGCGACCTCGATCAGATGCGGCGCGCGGCGGTTGCGCTGGAGGCGACGCTCGACGACGAGGACGACGTCAACGACGCCCGCGACACGATCCGTGACGCGTTCGACCTTCCCGCCCTAGAGGATCCCGTTGGAGCGCTCTATGAAGCGGTCGCCGCGTCGGATGCCATCGTGCGCGCGACCGACGGCAGTCCGTTCACCACGCTGTTCAACCGCTTCACGATCGATCGCAATCCGATGCTGCGCAACGCGGCGGCGTGAGGCTAGAGCATGATCCGGACTTGGAGCGCCGCGTTGGCGCAAAGTGTGAAGCGATTTTCCCTCGCGACAGACGCGGAACGCCTTTGCGCGGAGATCATGCTCAAACAATAACCTAAGGCGCGCTGACGATTGATCCCAAATCTCATCGCGCCTTAGCCGACTATTTCGCCCACTCGCCCTTGCGGAACACCGGCTCCTTGCTGCCGTCGGCCAGAATGCCGTCGATGTCGGTCTCGGCCGAGCCGATCATCCAGTCGATGTGGATCAGGCTCTGGTTGCCGCCCTGCGCCGCGATTTGCTGCGGCGTCAGCTTGGCGCCATTGATGAAGCACTTCGAATAGCACTGGCCGAGCGCGATGTGCGAGGCCGCGTTCTCGTCGAACAGCGTGTTGAAGAACAACAGTCCGCTCTGCGAGATCGGCGAGGAGTGCGGCACCAGCGCCACCTCGCCAAGCCGCCGTGCGCCTTCGTCAGTGTCGAGCACCTTGTTCAGCACCTCCTCGCCGCGCGAGGCCCTGGCGTCGACGATCTTGCCGTCCTCGAAGCGCACGGCGATGTTGTCGATCAGGGTGCCCTGATAAGACAGCGGCTTCGAGCTGACGACGTGGCCGTAGACGCGCCGGCAATGCGGCGTAGTGAAGACTTCCTCGGTCGGGATGTTGGCGTTGCAGCTGATGCCGTTCTTGGAGAGCGAGGCACCGCCTTCCCATTCATGACCATCAGCAAGGCCGATGGTCAGATCGATGCCCGGACCCGAGTATTGCAGCGCGCGGAAACGCTTGCCGTTCAGCCAGCTCGTGCGCTCGCGCAGCGCCGCATTGTGCTGCGCCCAATTCGCCATCGCGTCCTCGCGATCGACGCGGGACGCGGCAAAAATCGCATCCGCGAGCTTGCCGATCGCGATCTCCTCGGGATCGTCGGGAAACACCTGCTTCGCCCAGGACGCGCTCGGATAGGCGATGATGTTCCAGTTGGTGTCGAAATTGACGATTTTTTCCAGCGCAGGCTGGTAGGCCATGGAATTGGCCTTGCTGGCGCGCGCCACCTTGGCGGGATCCTCGCTCGACAGCAGCATCGGATTATCGCCGACGATGGCCAGCCGCGCGGTATTCTCCGAGAACGCCTTCGCCATGCCCTCGTAGAGCCAGCCGGCAGCGCGATCAAAACTGTCGTCGTGACCGTGGCGATAGCGCGCCAGCGTCATCTCCTCATCGGAGAGGATCGGCGTGACGATGCCCGCGCCGGCCTTGTAGGCATGCACGGCGATCCGCCGTACCAGGGGCAACGCGATCGCCGGTGCGGTCAGCAGCAGATCCTGGCCCGGCCGCAAGCCCAGGCCCACCTTCACCGCCACCTCGGCCAGCCGGTCGAGTTTTGCGGGATCGATGGGAGTGGAGGTGATGCGTTGATCGGTCATGCCGGGCCCTCTGCCGAAATCTCTGTTCCATCTAAGTCTAGCATCGCATGGCGCAAGTGCGCGAGCCAATTGCGCGCGTCGAGCCAAGATACGCAATTTCACGCATCTTGGTTTTCAACACGTTGCCGCCGCGGCGGCCCGATTGAGCAACGCCAAGGTCATATTTCGGTGAGATGGGCGCCGCGATGGTGGCGGGGCTGCTCAGCGCAGTCGCGGCGAGCCGTCATCCTGTCGAAACTTTAATCCATCGCCACCGGCAGGTTGCTTTATCTCTGCCGCGAGGCGTCGATCGCCTTGCATGACGAGGAGGCCTGATGTTGAAATCGTTTCGTTCCGTTGCCGGAGTCGTACTGCTTGCAAGTCTAGCAGCGGGCGCGCTGTCGCCAGCATCCGCCGCGCCGATCGGCCATCCGCTCGCAGTCGCGCCATCGCAGTCGGCAAGAGTCGAGCAGGTCCGCTGGTACGGACACCGCGGCTGGGGCGGCGGCGCATTCGTGGGCGGTCTCGCCGCCGGCGCACTGATCGGCGGTGCGCTCGCTGCACCTTATTACTATGGTCCAGGCTATCCGCCTCCGCCGCCCGCCTACTATGCAGCATCGCCTGCCGACGATGCGGTCGCCTATTGCATGCAGCGCTACCGGTCCTACGATCCGAACAGCGGCACCCTCCTTGGCAATGACGGCCGGCGGCATCCGTGTCCGTGATGACCTTGCCATAACCGCCGGGGTGGCACGGCAATTGCGCCTATGCCCGCCCTCGGCAAGTCCTGAATACCCCTCCCTCGGTTCCATCGCCCGCGCCAATCAGTCACATGGCTGGCATCCCTCCAGGTCAGAGCAACCGCCGCGATTGCGATGAACCGCGGATGCGCCTCGATGGACTCATAGAATCCAGACCCAATTCATATTGCCGTTTCAGGATGCTTGATTTTGTCGTGAGGCCAGAGTCGTCGCAGTGCAATTTCTGTTTAGCGATCACCTACTTGACACCGACAGACGGGAGCTGAGCCGCGATCGGGTTCCCGTCGCGGTCGAGCCCCAGGTCTTCGATCTCGTCGTTCACCTGATGCGGAATCGCGACCGCGTGGTGACCAAGGACGAGTTGATCGACAAGATCTGGCTCGGACGCTCGGTCTCGGAATCGACCCTGACCAGCCGGATCAACGCGGCACGCAAGGCGATCGGTGATTCCGGCGCGAGCCAGGCGCTCATCCGCACCGTGGCGCGCAAAGGCTTTCGCTTCGTCGGCGACGTCGAGATGCGGAACGGCCATGCCAGCCCTGCCGAACCCGCCGGCCAGGCCAGGGAGGCCCCGGCCGCGCTGCCGCTGCCCGATCGCCCTGCAATCGCCGTGCTGCCCTTCACCAATATGAGCGGCGACCGCGAGCAGGACTACTTTTCCGACGGCATCAGCGAGGACATCATCACTGCGCTGTCGAAGCTGCGCTGGTTCTTCGTCATCGCGCGCAACTCCTCCTTCGTCTACAAGGGCCGCGCCGTGCATATCGGCGAGATCGCCCGCGAGCTTGGCGTGCGCTACGTCGTCGAGGGCAGCGTCAGGCGGAGCGGCGACCGGGTACGCATCTCCGCGCAGCTCAACGACGCCACGACCGGCAGCCATCTCTGGGCCGAGCGCTACGACCGCAGCATCGCCGACGTCTTCGCCGTGCAGGACGAGATCACCGACGCCATCGTTGCCGCGATCGAGCCGCAGCTCTACGCCGCCGAAAGCTTTCGCGCCCAGCAGAAGCCGCCGGGAAGCCTGGATGCCTGGGATCTGGTGATGCGCGCGCTGTCGCATTACTGGCGGATCACGCGGGACGACAATGTCGCAGCCCAACGGCTGCTCGATAAGGCGATCGCGATCGATCCGGCCTACGGCAAGGCGCTCGGCCTGCTCGCGACCAGCCATATGTTCGGCGCGCATATGGGCTGGGCCGACATGGCCGCCACGCTCCCGATCGCGGAACGCGCCGCCATCGCCGCGGTCGAGGCCGACCGCGACGACGCCTGGGCCCATCACGGGCTCGGCTACACCTATCTGTTCCGGCGGCGCTTCGACGACGCCATTGCCGCATTCGAGCTGGCGCTGCGGCTCAATCCCAATTTTGCCATGACGCATGCCTTCTACGGCGTAACGCTGTGCTATGCGGGCCGCTGGGAGGACGGCGAAGCGGCCGCGCGCCGCGCGCTGCGGCTCAGTCCGCGCGATCCCTTCTCGGCGATCTATTGCGGGGTCGCCGCCTATGCTCAGTTCATCGGCCATCGCTACGAGGACGCGATCCAGTTCGCGCGCGAGTCGCTCAGGCAGCGCAGCGACTTCGTCGGCGCGCATCGCGCGCTGACGGCCGCCGCCGGCATGCTCGGCAATCGCGAGCTTGCGGCCTCCGCACTCGAGGGCCTGCGTCGCGCCCAGCCCAATGTGTCGCTCGCCTGGATCACCAGCGAGCTGCCGATGCAGCGCGCCGAGGATCGGGAGCATTATCTCGAAGGCCTGCGGCGGGCGGGATTGAGGTAGACGTCGGGGCCGCATTGACGGTGCACCCTCTCCCCTTGCGGGAGAGGGTGACAGCGTTGTGGTTGGCCTTCCCTGCCGTCTTGGCTACTCCTTCATCATCTCGCCGCTACCGCCGAACTCGGCCGGAAAATCCTTCAGCTTGGGCAGGCCATCGCGCATTGGCAGCACGGTGTCCGCATAGTTGACGTGGACGGCGGGCGTGAACGCCAGCGTCGGGATGGCGGCGGTGAAGACGTCGATCAGGCCGAGCGGCGGATGGCTGGTCATGAGATGGCCGCCGCACGTGCGGCAATATTTACGCTGGCTGAGCGGCGTCTTGGCGTAGGTCGCAACGTGATCGGCACCTTCAGTGATGCGTACGGCCTCCGGCTTCCACAGGCTGAACGCATTGACGGGCCCGCCCGACCACGAGCGGCAGGAGCGGCAATGGCAGTAGCCCATCGCCTCCGGCGGGCCCGTCACTTCGATTGCGACCGCGCCGCAGAAGCAGTTTCCGACGTGTTTCATTGAAAGCTCTCCTTGGATGACGATGAATATCTGGTTGAGGCGGAGATCAAACCGACCGGCGCCAGGGAATAAGCATCGATACGCGCTGTTTGTATTGCCGGTACTCGTCGCCAAACAGCGCGACGAGGTCGCGCTCCTCGAGCGTGATGCCGAGCAGGATGTAGAGCGTGATCACGGATGCAAACAGCAGGTGGCCCGCAGTCATGGTCGGCGCGGCCCAGACTGCGATGATGAAGCCGAGATAGAGCGGATGCCGGACGAATTTGTAGAACAGCGGCGTCCTGAAACGCGGCGGCGACGGCTGCTTATCGACCAGTTGCTGGGTGACCTGCTGCAAACCGAACAACTCGAAGTGATTGATCAGGAAGGTCGAGGTGAAGACCAGCACCCAGCCGGCGAAGGATAACGTGACGATCGTCACGACGACATCGGCGTCCTGGACGTCCCATATGATCGCCGGCAGCGGCCGCCACTGCCAGAACAGGAGCAGCAGCGACAGGCTGGCCAGCAACACATAGGTGCTGCGCTCGATGGGCTTTGGCACAAACTGCGTCCACCACGCCTTGAACTGCTGCCGTGCCATCACGCTGTGTTGAACGGCAAACAACGCCATCAGGAGCAGATTGATGGTGACGGCTTCGAACGCCGAAGAAACGGTTCCGGTGTCGATGCTTTTCGGCACCACCAGGCCCATCACGAAGCCGATGGCGTAGAGGATGGTCACGAGAAATACGAGATAGGCCGCAATTCCGTACAGAAAGGCGATAAACCTGAGGACTTTGGAGCCCGCGACATCCGGGCTGATATGCACGTCGGAATGAACTTGGCTCATATGTAGCTCCGTTGTGCCGGGATTCGGCAATTCATAGGTCGCTGCACCGTGCCGTATTGGACGTGCCAGGACTTTTGCGGACGATTGATTTTCGCCTGAGACGACGCTGATTTTTGCTTGAGATGCCGAGACGTGCGATTTCGCTTTGAAAACTATGTGCTCGATAGCGAGCTGCATGAACTGACGCGTGATGCCGCGGCTGTTCCATTGCAGCCGCAGGTGTTCGATCTGTTGCGCTATCTTGTGGAGCAACGCACGCGTGTGGTCACCAAGGACGACCTGATCAGCCAGGTCTGGGACAACCGCATCGTTTCGGACTCTGCGCTGAATAGCCGCATCAATGCGGCACGAAAGGCGCTCGGCGATGACGGCGCGACGCAGCGGCTGATCAAAACCATCCCGCGCAAGGGCTTTCGCTTCGTGGGCGACGTCGTGGAGCAAACGCTGGTGCCGCCCGCGGCCGGGACGAAGGCGCCACGGAACGCGCCCGAGCGCCCGGCGATCGCGGTGCTGGCGTTCGAGAACATGAGCGACGATCCCGAGCAGGAGTATTTCTGCGACGGGATCGCCGAGGACATCCTCACGGCGCTGTCGAAAGTGCGCTGGTTCCTGGTCATCGCTCGCAACTCGTCCTTCACCTACAAGGGACGCGCCGTCCATATCAGGGAGATCGCTGACGAGCTCGGGGTCGGCTATGTCGTCGAAGGCAGCGTGCGAAAGGCCGGCGGCCGCGTGCGGATCACTGCGCAGCTCAACGACGCCGTCACCGGCAGCCACATCTGGGCCGAGCACTACGATCGCGAGCTCGGCGACGTCTTCGCCGTTCAGGACGAGATCACCAACGCGATCGTCGCGGCGATCGAGCCGCAGATCTATGCTGCGGAGAATTTTCACGCCCACCGCAAGCAGCCGGCGAGCCTGGACGCCTGGGACCTCGTGATGCGAGGCCTGTCGCACTACTGGCGCGTGACGCGGCAGGATCATCTGATGGCGCAGGCGCTGCTCGCGCAGGCGATCGCCATCGATCCCGACTACGGCCAGGCCCAGTCGGTTCTGGCGGCAAGCCACATGTTCGGCGTCCATCTCGGCTGGGCGGAGCTTGCGAGCGCGGCACCGGTTGCGGAGGCCGCCGCGCTCGCGGCGGTCAAGTGCGACCACGAGGATGCCTGGGCCCATACCGCGCTCGGCAGCGTCTATTTCTCGACGCGCCGACTCGACGACGCGCTGTCGGAGTTCGAGCAGGCGCTCAGGCTCAACCCGAATTTCTCGCTGGCGCAGGGCTATTACGCGCTGGCGCTATCCTACGCCGGCCGCTCCAGCTGCTCGTTCGAGGCGGCGCAAAAAGTCATCCGCCTCAGCCCGCGCGATCCGTCGCTCGCGATCTACTACGGCATCGCCGGCTATGCGCGCTTCACCGAGCGGCGCTATGCCGAGGCGATCGCACTCTCACGGGAGGCGATCCGCCACCGTGGCGATCTCACCGGGGCCTATCGCGTGCTCGCGGTCTCGGCCGGAATGAGCGGCGATCAGGAGCTCGCCGCGACCGCCTTGCAGGAACTGCGCCGAACCCAGCCCAACATCTCACTCGCCTGGATCACGACGCAACTGCCCTGGCGGAGCGAAGCGGATCGCGAGCACTATCTGGAGGGATTTCGAAGGGCGGGGTTGAGGTAATGCGCCGATACAGGTCCGTCCGTCATTCCGGGCGACGCGCCAGCGGCGAGCCCGGAACCATCCCGGAATGACGATCGTTTGCATCAGGAATGACATGTTCGCGGAAATTGAGCTGTATCAATGGCACTTGCCGCCGATTGCTCATACTGCTGGCGAACTGGAATTTCACGCATGCAAGTTCGTAATTCAGCCGAGGGCTATGGCGCCGTCGCGATAGCCCTGCATTGGGCGGTCGTCGCGCTGGTATTCTGCGCCTGGCTGCTGGGAGAGTTCGGCGATGCGCTGCCGCGCGGACCGCAGCGCGAAGCCGGCGAGAACATCCACATCTTCCTCGGGCTTTCGGTCTTGCTGCTGGTCGCCGTACGACTCTGCTGGCGCCTCACCGACGCGCCGCCGGCACCGGATGCCGTGATTGGCCGCTGGAGCGAGCACGCCGCGCGCGCGATGCATTATATGATGTATGCGCTGCTGGTCGCCGCGCCGGTCGCCGGCATTTTGGTGCAATTCGCCCGCGGTCAGGCCTTGCCGGTGTTCGGTCTCATCGAGATCGCCTCACCCTGGACGGCCGACCGTGCCTTCGCTCGTGACGTCAGAGAAGTGCACGAGGCGCTCGCCAACGCACTCCTGATCCTGGTCGGCCTGCATGCCGCAGCTGCGCTTGTGCATCATTACGTGCTGCACGACCGCACCCTTAAGCGCATGCTGCCGGGGGCGCGGCGCTAGCTGTGTCCTCAGACGCTCGATGCAAACGCGTCGAGCACCTTGTTGAACGCCTCCGCCTTCTCCCATTGCGGCGCATGGCCGGCGCCGTCGATCACCTGCACTTCGCCGCGCCACAACGTTGGCGCGGGCAGTCGCTGGAGATAGCCGAGATCGACGATCTGCTCGTCACGGCCGTGGACGATCGCAAGCGGAATCTTGAGATTGCGGACGATCTCGGCCTCATCGGAGATGCGGCCGGCCTGGACGTTGACGCCGAGATAGCCCCGTGCGTTGCCGTCCGTGCCGCGGAAGTCCGCGACGACGAAATCGGGGATCGGCGCATAGCCCGGCGCGAAGGCCGATTTCGTCCACTCCTCGATCTCGGCCTCGCTCGGCTTCGGCGTGAACACCGTGGCGGACAGGCCCTTGAAGCCGGAAAAGCCGTCCGGCGCCCTGCCGATCGGCGGCGTGCCGAAGATCATCAGGCCGGCGGCCGTGGGCAGCGCGCCGGCCGCATTGATCACAGCGTGGCCGCCTAGGCTCCAACCGACCACCACGGCGTTTTTCAGATCGAGCTCACGGGCGATCGCCGCGATGACGGCTGCATAACCCGCGCCCGAATAGTCGGCTTCCGGATTGGGCGGCGGCGACGAGGCGCCGTGGCCCGGCAGGTCGATCGCGATCACGCGGAATCTTGTTCCCAGCGGTCCCTGCAATTGCTTCTGCCAGATCCGGGACGAGGATGAGTTCCCGTGGATCAAGAGGATCGGGCGGCCAGTGCCTGCGCTCTCAAAGCCTGCAATTTTTTGGGCGCCGATCTGCAAGCTCAGCGGGCGCAAGGCGGGCCCTGGAAACGGTTGATCACTCATTATGGTGCCGATCTGATCGTTGAAGCCGCGGATTTCGATCCTGACCAGTCTTGCACCCCCTGCCGGCCAGCGCCATCCCCTGCGAACCGGCAGCCCACTACGGCGATTGAATATATGATGATCATCATTTAAAATCCCCTCCAGCCAGACCATGGGAGAGATGTCGATGCCGGGTACGGAATGGCGGAAGACCGCCTGCAATCTCTGTTACGTCAATTGCGGGCTGGAGGTGCGGGTCGACAATGACCGCATCACCAAGGTGCGCGGCGACCGCGAGCATCCGAAATCGCAGGGCTACCTCTGCAACAAGGCCGCACGCATCCCCTTCTATGCCCATCACCGTGACCGCTTGACCACGCCGCTGCGCCGACGCGCCGACGGCGGGTTCGACGCGATCGACTGGGACACCGCGATCGCGGAGATCGCGGGCCGGTTGCGCACGCTGGTCGAGCATCATGGCGGCAAGAGCCTTGCGCTTTATGGCGGCGGTGGCCAGGGCAATCATGCCGGTGGCGCCTATGCCAATGCGCTGCTGCGCGCGCTGGGCTCGCGCCACGTCTTCAATGCGCTGGCGCAGGAGAAGACCGGCGACTTCTGGGTCAACGGCCACATGTTCGGCAGCCAGACCTGCCACACCGCGGAGGACGTCCATCACTGCGATCTCCTGTTCGTGATCGGCGCCAATCCCTGGATCGCGCACGGCTTCCCGAACGCACGCGACCATCTCAACCAGATCAGGAAAGATCCAAACCGCAGGATGATCGTCGTCGATCCGCGCCGCTCGGAGAGCGCCGAGATGGCGGACCTGCATCTCGCCGTCCGACCCGGGGCCGATGCCTTCCTGCTCGGGGCCATTCTCACAACACTGGTGCGCCGCGACGCGGTCGACCACGCCTTCATCGCGCAGCACACGACGGGCTATGACGAGGTGCGGGAGGCGCTCCTGAGCATTCGCGTCGATGAATGGGCCGAGGCCGCCGACATCCCGATTGCGCAGATCGAGCAATGCGTCGACATGATCGTGGCGGCAAAAGCGATGACCGTGCGGGTCGAACTCGGCATCCAGCAGGGCGTTAACTCGACGCTCAACTCCTATCTCGAAAAGCTCCTGATCATGCTGACCGGCAGCTTTGGCCGGAAAGGCACCAACCAGCTCCACAGCTGGCTGCAACCCTTATGGGGCAATTCGCCGAACCAGCGATTTGCGGCCGTCGATACCGAGGTGATCGCCGGACTGCTGCCGCCGAACCTGTTCTGCGAGGCCGTGCTGACGGATCATCCCCAACGATTGCGCGGGGTTTGGGTGGACTCATCTAATCCCGCCAACACGGCCGCCAACACCGCCGAGGTCGAAAAGGCGCTGCGCGCGCTCGACCTCGTCGTCGTGGTCGACGTTGCCATGACCGAGACGGCGCAGCTCGCGCATTACGTGCTGCCGGCCTCCTCGCAATACGAGAAGACCGAGTTCACGCTGTTCAACATGGAATTTCCCAAAAACTTCTTCCATGTCCGGGCCGGCGTGGTCGCACCGCTGCCGGGGACGCTACCAGAGCCGGAGATCTACACCCGCCTGACCCGCGCGCTTGGGCTATTGCCCGGCGACAACGCGCTGGCGCCGCTGCGTGAGGCCGCGCTGCAATCGCGCGGCGCTTTTGCCGCGGAATTCCGCGCCTTCATGGGCGCCAATCCGCAGCTCGCTGCGCTCGGCGCGCTGGTGCTCTACCATACGCTGGGAGCGACCCTGCCGGACGAAACCGCAGCGGCGGCGCCGCTCTGGATGGCCGCGCTCGCCTGCGCCAAGCGTTCACCGCAGGCGGTACGGCGCGCGCTGAAGGCAGGCGCCGAGGTGCCGGATGTGTCGCTCGGCGATGCTCTGTTCGACGCCGTGGTCGGCGCACGCAACGGCACGGCCTTCACCGAGCATGATTATGACGAGGTGTGGACGCTGCTCGCCCATCCCGACCGCAAGGTGCGGCTCGCGATCACGCCGCTGCTGACCTGGCTGGGAGCGCTCGATCCGACCGCCGCGCGGCCGGGCAATGACTATCCCTTCGTGCTCGCGGCTGGCCAGCGCCGCATGTTCAACGCCAACCAGATCTTTCGCGATCCGGCCTGGCGGCGCGACGACCCCGATGGCGCGCTGCTCATCAACACGCACGATCTTGCTTCCCTCGGCGCCGACGACGGCGACTGGATCGCGGTTCGATCACCCGTAGGGCGCATCGTCGCGCGCGCCAGGCGCGATGACTCCATGCGCGATGGCCAGCTCGCGCTGCCGCACGGCTACGGCCAGGCCCACCCGACCGCAGGCGGAGAACGCCTTAGCAACGGCCCGCGGATCAACGCGCTGACCGAAAGCGGCAACCGCGACCCCATCGCCGGCACCCCCTATCACAAGCACGTCGCCGTGCGGCTCGAGCGCCTACCGGCGACGGAAGCCGCGATATATGAGGAGCAGTCGCGGCGGATACATCAGGCAACGGCTTAAACCGTATCGCAGGGCGAACCGGGCCCTTGCGAGTCGGAATTCGCAATTCGGCGGACGGCTATGATTTGCTCGCTGATGACGTTTTCCTGCGAAGATGCACGACGACGTCGAGCCGCACGATGTCGTGCCCCGGCAGAGCCTCTGGCACTTTGGTGAAGCTCAGCCCCTCGGAGACGTCAACCAGAATGTCCTCGCCTTCGAGGTAGAAGTGCGGATGCACGCTGGTGTCGGTATCGAAGAACGACTTCAGGCCATCGGCCGCGATCCGGCGCAACAGGCCCGCTTCCGTGAACTGGTTCAGCGTGTTGTAGACGGTTGCCAGCGACAGCCGAGCGTTCGCCGCGACCGCCTCCTCGAACAGCATCTCTGCGGTGACATGTCGGTGACCGTTCAGGAACAGAAGCTGCCCCAGATCCACGCGCTGGCGCGTCGGTCTCAATCCGGCATCGCGCAGCAATTGCACGCAGCGGGCAAACCCGGCATCGCGCGCATCGCAGTCCGTCTCAAGCTCAGCTTCGATGGCTTCGCCCGTGAAGGCGTTCGCCGGGAGAGTATCCATGTTGCAATCGGACCGCAGAAAGGGCTGTCCCGCTTTGATCCGGATCAAATTCGCGGCAGCACACGGGCAGCAGCCGCTACTTTCCCTTCACTTGCGTGGCTTCGGCGGCGAGGCTGCGGCCCATTCCTCGTCGGCGCGGGGACCGTTGACGTCGCCGGTCAGGCCAACGAGTTGGCCGGGCAGGACGTCGAGAGTCTGCTGCCAGGTCTGGGTCTGGCACAGGAACCTGATCAGGCACCCCTTGAGCTTCAGCTTGTCGGCCGCCTCGCGCCACAGCGAGATGGGATACCGCTTGCCGTCCTCGGCATTGTAGATCTCGCCCGCAAAGCGGCC
Organism: Bradyrhizobium sp. UFLA05-89; assembly: GCF_059803475.1. Classification (NCBI taxonomy): domain Bacteria; kingdom Pseudomonadati; phylum Pseudomonadota; class Alphaproteobacteria; order Hyphomicrobiales; family Nitrobacteraceae; genus Bradyrhizobium; species Bradyrhizobium sp. UFLA05-89. The sequence continues at coordinate 54,059 of NZ_JBANBA010000011.1, forward strand.
TTCCGGTGTCGCCTCGAGGCCCATGATGAGCTGGTGGCCGAGCAGCGCGCGGGCGCGCTTGTCGGGATCGGGATTTTCACTGTCGCGCAGCGGCTGGCCGCGCGCATCTTGCGGGGTCCTCATCCAGACGATGAAGCCGCAGATGCGGTCGCGCCCCAAACCGCAGCGCTCGAGCCGGATGCGGGCGCGGCCGTCCTCGGTGAGCCAGGTGCCGGCGGGATCGCTGGGGCCCACCGCCCCGGCGCGGCCGTCGAAGATCATCAGCGCGACGGTGATCGCGATGCGGACGACGATGCGAAGAAGGATGCTCATCTCTCGGCCTCTCTCTTCAGTTCAGTTGCGCCATGAAGGCGTCGGCACCCTTGTCGATGCCGGCCGTGGCGGCGGCGAGCGAGCCGACGCTCGCCTTGATGTCGAAGGCGGCGGGATATTGTTTGGTGACGTAGGCGCTGAGCAGGCGCGAGGTCGAGGCGTCGAAGATCTCGACGCCGTAGATGACCGATCCGGTCAGCGTGCCCTCGCCGTCGCGCGCGGCCTGCACGCCGTTATAGACGGCGCCCGCGACATCGAAGCGCGACAGCGTGCCGAGCACCGGCGTGTTGGTGACTGCGCCAGTCAAGGTGAGCCGAACCCGCAGCGTGTTCGGCCCGCGTGCATTCACCAGCGCAAAGCGGCTGCGCAGTTTGTCGGCGAAGCGGTTCTGCATGTGGGCGGCAAGCGTCGTCTTGTCCTTGTCGGACATATCGCCGAACTGATGATCTCTACCGCGATAGATCACGACCGGATCGAGGATGACCTTGTCGTACGCGCGCCAGTCGACCTGCGTGGAGTAGCGATAGGGCACGCGGCCGGAGGTGTCCGACTTGTCCGGCGCCATGTAGGCCGACGACGCCATCTCCGAATAGGGCACCGGCGTCACGCTGGCGCAGCCTACCACGGATGCGCACAGCGCAAGCGTTCCCAGACCGCGCATGGCGATCGAGCGATCCATTCCATACTCCTCTTGAGGCGCAACGAGAGGCCGCGGCGACCGCAGCCGCGTACGGGACAAGAACGCGGCTGCGGTGCTCACAATTACCGGCCCAAGGCCTCTTCCGGGGCCATGATCCGAAGCCTTGGGCCGGGCCTCAGTGTCGCCATCTATAAAACCGACTAGACGGTTTGTAAAGTATCAAAATGCGATGGACACGTTTGGCCGCGGCCAGCGCCAGCCGCAGTCTCCGGACGATGCTTCCCATCGCCGGGCGAACCATGAAGGGCCGGCTCTTGCAGCTCGGCCTTCATCCTTCGAGACGCCTGCTCCGCAAGCTCCTCAGGATGAGGGGTTGGAGCGTGCCTGGCGCGGCTGATGCCGCAACGGATTCGTGGCTGCTGGTCAGGCGCGCTTGCGCGCGGTCGCGCTCTTGGCGGGTGTCGTTGCGCCTGCCTTCACAGCGCGTGGCTTGGCAGGCTTTTCCAGCGCGCTCCATTGGCTGTCGTCGAGCAGCCGCGCGAACAGGCGCTGATGCTCCTCCTTGCTGAGCGGCGACATGCCGAACAGGCCGCTGAGCAGCAGTCCGCGTGCAGCGGCCCAGCGCAGCAATGCAAGATCCGGGTCCGCGGCCTCAGCCTTGATCGCCGCGACCCTCTTCATCTCACGATCGCGCGGCAGTGACATCAGGCCGGGGTTTTCGACCATGGCCGCGACCAGCGCCAGCGCCGCCGAATTCGGCGACGCGGCCGCTTCGCGGACTGTCGCGAGCTGGGTTGCGAGCGCGGGGTTCGCGGAGGTGGCGCTCACCTTCGCCATATAGCGGTTCGAAAATTCCTCGAAATGCGCCATCTGCCGCTCGAGCAGCGCCTTGAGCACGGCTTCCTTGGTGCGGAACTGGTGCATCACGCCGCCCTTGCTCAGGCCGCTCTCGCGCGCGATGGCGTCGAGCGTCAGCCGGCCGGGTCCGTCGCGCGCAATGATGGCAATCGCCGCTTCAAGCGCAGCGTTGCGAGATCGTTCCGAGCGGGTAGCGTTGTCCATGGCGGACTTGTCACCGTGACAGGGAGATGAATCAAGTGAAAACAGGATCGCGCTGCATTTTTTGTGCGGCGGGATGCCGACTGCGCCGGGCGGCCCGCTCGCCGCCCGACCCGGACGGAACGCGCAGGCCGTATGACGCGATCAGTCGCGCGGGCGCCGTGCCTCGCGATGGTGGGCGTTCTTCACCTTGGCGACCGCATGCAGCATGGTCTTGAAGTCCTTGATCGCCTTGTCGCGCTTGAGCGTCCCGTCGACGTCCGCTTCCAGATGCTCGATCACCGCGAGCAACGCATCGGCGATCTGGCCGATCTGCTTGCCGTAGCTGCCGACATCCGACAGCACGTCCCTCTCGACCTCCGGCGCCGAGGATTGCCCGACCGTGATGTTGACGAGCCCGAACTGGCCGCCAGTGGGACTGAAGAACGACGGATAAATCGACTGCACGACATCCCCCGACAGGGGCAGCTTGAACACTGGCATGGGATTTCCCCTCGCTGACGCTCGACCGGCAGCGAGAGACTAGCACGCGAATTCATGATCGGGCATTTGATGAACCGCGGCTTCTGCCATCGCTCAGGTCGATGCCGAATGTCTTGCGCAAGCCGATCTGCCCGGACGGCGTGATGCGCACGATCCGCGTGTCGCGATCGCGCCTCAGCCAACCGAGCTCCAGGCAGCATCGTTGAATTTCCGCGCCGACGTGACCGGCGACATGATAGCGGCGCTCGCTCCAGTCCAGGCACGGGCGGCAGAAAACTCGCCTGCTCCGGGACGTCGGCGTCAGCTCGGCACCGAACAGGGAGAGGAAGCGTGTACCGGAAGCGGTCACCTCGCCGCCGTCGTCCGTGAGGACAAGGTGCCCTTTGGCAACGAGGGCATCGGCGATGGCAACCCCCAGATGACCGGCCAGATGATCGTAGCAGGTGCGCGCGAAACGGAGCTGGTCATCGCCGATCGAGCGCGGCTGGTGACGCGACGGAACCTCGATCGCGGCGACCGCCTTGATGCTTTCCAGCATCCTGGCCACCAGAGGCGACGCGATGCGGTAGTAGCGGTTGCGGCGCTTCTGGGTCACGCTAAGCAACCTCGCACCGACCAGCTTGCCGAGATGTCCGCTGGCGGTGGACTTTGATACTCGCGCCCGCGCAGCGAGCTCGCTTGCGGTCAGCGCCTGTCCGCCCATGAGCGCGGCCAGCATGGTGGCACGGGCGGTGTCGCCAACCAGCGCCGCCACTTCGACCATGTTTGCCGCCGCGACCATGGCTGATCCTATCGCGACGGCGCCGGCGCAACAACGGTGACAATTCGGCAACCGCCGAACCATCGATGGGCGGCATGCAGTAGCTTGTGGCGCCAGCAGAGCCCGGAGAAAGCAACATGAAACGAATCCGCGTGGAGCCGATTTCGACCTATCTGGAACGTCGCCGCAAAGGCCCGATCTATCCGGCGGTCGTCGCCAACGGCCTGGTCTATCTGTCCGGACTGCCGCCATTTGATCCCGAAACAGGCGAGATCAGGCCGCTGCCATTCGAGCGGCAGGCCGAAATCGTGCTCGATCAGATGAAGCACTGCCTGGAAACGGCAGGATCCTCGCTGACACGGGTCATCAAGTGCAATGTCTATTGCACGCCCACCCCCTCGCACTTCGCCGCGTTCAACGAGATATACGCCCGCTACTTCGAGGATGAATCCCCCGCCCGCATCTTCGTGCATGTCCCGTCGTGGCCCGGGCCATTCGACGTGGAGGTTGATTGCGTCGCTTTGGCAGGTCCCGGGGGATGAGACAGGCCCGCCTTCGGATCGGCCCGAATCAGCGCTAATGCATTCACCTCATCGACTTCGCTTAACTGAGGTGACATGACCGGCCCCGAACTGAAGCAATTGCGCGCCGACCTGTCCGAGGCGCTCGGCCGGGAGCTCACGGTCGCGGACATGGCGAAGCTGTGCGGCCTGCCGGCTGTGAGCGGGACAGTGACGATCCGGCGTTGGGAGGTGCGCGGGCCGAGCGCGTCGGCGGCCAAGGTGCTCCGCGTGCTCGCAATGGCAAGCGAGCGCTATCCGATCCTGGAGAAGTTCGACATCTTCGATCGTCACACCATCGCCGAGAAGGACCGGCCCGCGCAGCGCGAAAAGTTTCGCGAGCAGATGCGCGAGGAGGTGCGCAGGCGCCTGGCTTGACGGAGAGCGGCCGATCGTCTCCGCAAACCCAGCCGCGTTAAGCCTTTCTTCACCCTTTCTTAAGCCGTCGTTAAGCACGAAAAGCATTTGCCGGCCAATACGTCGGGTTGGCGGCCGCTGTGCCGCGCATGTGACAGCATTTTCATCAAAAGCCCGCTATCCGCGAAAGCAACGACGGCGCGAGATGCGCGCCTGCCGGGAATGATGCGTTGGAGTAAGAAGACGATGAAGAAGATTCTGTTCGCGACCGTTGCGCTGCTCTCGTTAAGCGCCGCCGCGCCCGCCGTCGGTGCCGATCTCGGCGCCCGCCCCTACTACAGCAAGACGCCTGCGCCGGCTTATGTCGCGCCGATCTACAACTGGACCGGCTTCTATCTCGGTGCGCATCTCGGCGGCGCGTTCTCGAGCGACAACAATTTCAACGGTCTCTCCACCGGCAACAACGGCAACGGCCGCTTCCTCGGTGGTCTGCAGGTCGGTGCGGACTGGCAATTCCACCCGAACTTCGTGGTCGGTGTCGAAGGCCAGTACTCCTGGCTCTCCGGCAGCGTCGGCGCGGTGTTCCCGAGCGGCTACGCCTACACCAACGATCAGCGCGGGCTCGGCTCGATCACCGGTCGCGTCGGTTACACCTGGGGCCCGGGTCTGGTCTACGTGAAGGGCGGCTACGCCTATTCGGACAACAACGAGCATGTGACGCTTGGCGGCGCGCCGGTCGGATTTGCGATCTCTGGCGATCATCGCAACGGCTACACCGTCGGCGCCGGACTTGAATACCTGTTCGCCCCGAACTGGTCGGCCAAGGCTGAATACCAGTACTACAATTTCGGCAGCGCCAGCTTCACCGCGCCTGCGGCGCTGGTGCCGGCCGGCAGCTTCACCACCGACGATCACACGGTGAAGGCGGGCGTCAACTACCGCTTCAATTGGGCGGGCCCGGTGGCCGCGCGTTACTGACCGCCAACCACAATCGATCTTGCGGAAAGGGCCGGCAGTCTTGCCGGCCCTTCTTTTTTCGCCGCGTGGAAAAGCGCAAGCAATTGCCTCGCTTGCGATTTTTTAACTCGCGCCCCCGATACTGCCGCCCGCAAAATATAAAGTAATGCGCGTGGGGGAATTCTGATGGCGATCCGTGTGAGCCTGGGCAGCCTCGGGCCTCGTATCTCGTTGCAGAAGTGGGGTGTGCGCGGCAGCCTGTTCGCCGCCTTCGCGGTCATTGCCGGCATGGGCCTCGTGATCTCGGCGGGCGCCGGCTACGTGCTGCAAAATCTCGGCGAACGCATGGTCGACCTGAGCGGGCGGGACATTCCGCGTCTCGCCGCAAGCCTGCAATTGTCCGCCCAGAGCGCGAGCCTCGCGGCACAGGGACCGGCACTGCTCGCCGCACCGAGCGAGGATGCTCTGAACGAGCGCACCAGGAAGCTCAAGGAATTGCAGCAGCAGGTCCAGCAGAAGCTCGGCGAGATCATCGAGCTCGGCGCCGACAAGACGGTCGTCACGGGCCTCAACGACACCATCAAGAACCTCAATGAGGCAGCGCAAAGCCTGACCTCGGCCGCCCGCGAGCGGCTCGACGTCGCGGCACTTCACGACAAGCAATACGATGCGCTGCGCAAGGCACAGGGCGATTTCGTCGGCGCGGCGAGCCCTGCGATGCTCAATGCCCAGACCCAGGTCAACGCGATTCTCGGCTCGGCGAACCTGTCGGCCGAAGACGCCAGCGAAGCGGCGCAGACCGTCGGCCAGCTCGGCAATGTCGTTGCGGCCGGCAATCTTGCGGCGGCCGACATGAGCGCAGCGCTCTCGGCCAACACCGCCGACAAGCTCGACGACATCCAGAAGGATTTCAAGACGGCCCAGGGGCGCCTGCGCTCGAACCTCGACCTGCTGCCGGACAATCAGGGCAGCAAGATGCTGCGCGAGACGGCCGAAAAGCTGCTTGCGCTCGGCACCGGGAAGACCGGCGTGTTCAACCTGCGCGAGAAGGAGCTCGACGCCACCGACTACGGCCAGACCGTGCTCGACGAAACCCGCAAGCTCAATGTCGGCCTCGGCATCAGCGTGCAGCAATTGGTCGAAGGTGTGCAAAAGGAGACCAACGACTCGACCTTCCAGGCGCGCAGGCAGATTTCGTTCGCCACCATGGTCATGCTGGCGCTGGGCGCGCTGACCCTGGTCGGCTCGGTGCTGTTCGTGTGGCTCTATGTCGGACGCAACATCCTGCGGCGCATCGGCGGGCTGCAGCGCGCGATGCAGCTGCTCTCGGCCGGCGATCTCGACGCAGAGATCGTCCGCACCAGACATAGTGACGAGATCGGCGCCATGACCGACACGCTTCAGGTGTTCCGCCAGAGCATGATCGAGGCCCGTGCACTCGCCGGCGAGCAGGACAAGGACCGCGTCGCCAAGGCGGAGCGCGCCGCGCGCATGGAGGCGCAGATCGGATCGTTCGAAGGCACCGTGCGCACAGCCCTCGACAGCCTCGCCCAATCGGCCAATTCGATGCAGGCGACCGCGCAGAGCATGTCGTCGACGGCCGACCAGTCGAACGCGCTGGTCAACGCCGTGGCGTCGGCCGCCGAGGAGACCTCGGTCAACGTGCAGACGGTGTCGGCCGGCACCGAGCAATTGTCGTCCTCGATTGCCGAGATCAGCCGCCAGGTCGTCACCTCGGCCGAGATCGCCAAGAAGGCGGTCCACGAAGCCGGCGCGACCGACGCGACCGTGCAAGGCCTTGCAGACAGCGCAAGCCGCATCAGCGTGGTCGTCGATCTGATCCAGACCATCGCCTCGCAGACCAATCTGCTCGCGCTCAACGCCACGATCGAAGCGGCGCGCGCGGGCGAGGCCGGCCGCGGCTTCGCGGTGGTCGCCTCCGAAGTAAAGAGCCTCGCGAGCCAGACCGCGAAAGCCACGGACGAGATCCGCACCCAGATCGCCAGCATGCAACAGGTCACGACCTCTGCGGTCGGCGCGATCAGGGGCATCGGCCAGATCATCGGCGAGATCAACGACGTGACCACGTCGATCGCCGCCGCCGTCGAGGAACAGGGGGCAGCGACACGCGAGATCGCCCGCAACATCCAGCACGCCGCGGGAGGCACCAGCGAGGTGTCCAGCAACATCGTCGGCGTCTCCACGGCCTCGGCCGAAGCCGGCGCTGCGGCGACCGAGGTGCTGAGCGCCTCCGATGCGCTGCGCCGCGAGGCCGACGTGCTGCGCGGAGAGGTCGACGCGTTCCTCAGCAATATCCGCGCGGCCTAAGACTTCTCTTCCGTCATTCCGGGGCGCCTCGAAGAGGCGAACCCGGAATCTCGCGCCACAACCTCCGCATTCCGGGTTCGCGGCTTTGCCGCGCCCCGGAATGACATCGTGTCCGCCCGCCGGAATGACGGCCATGCGAAGGCCACCCCACGTGGTTTTTCGGCTGGCGTCCGGCCCGATGTGCGGGTACCGATAGTCCATGCATTCGAAGAGCGACAGCGTACAGTCCTCGGCCGAGGCCCTGCGCTACCCCTGGGAACAGCATCCCGGCCCCGAAGAGGTCGTGGAGGTGCGCCCCGGTGTGTTGTGGGTGCGGCTCAAACTGCCGTTCCGCCTCAACCATGTGAACATCTACCTGCTCGCCGACGGCGACGGCTATGCGATGATCGACTCCGGCTTCGGCAATGAGGAGACGATCGAGGCCTGGACAAAACTGTTCGACGGGCCGCTCAGAAGCGTCCATATCACGCGCTTGATCGTCACCCATTCGCACCCCGACCATGTTGGCCTGGCGGGCTGGATCGTCGAGCGGTTCAACTGTCCGCTCGAGATGTCGCAGGTTGAATATCTGCAATCGGTCTATCACCAGAACCGTGGCACCGAGGAGCGGCGCAACGCGCAGCGGCTGTTCTTCCGTCGCCATGGCATGGACGAGACGCTGACCGACAAGCTGCTCGGCCGCGGCCAGGAATATCTGAAACGCGTGTCGGTGCTGCCGGCCTCCTACCGCCGCATCTCGCATGGCGACGAGGTCGTGATCGGCCCGCGCCGCTTCAAGGTGATCACTGGCGGCGGTCATGCGCTCGACCAGGTGATGCTGTATTGCGCGGATGACAAGCTGTTCCTCTCCGCCGACCAGGTGCTGAGCAAGATCTCGCCGAACGTCAGCGTCTGGGCGGTCGAGCCCGACCAGAACTCGCTCGGCGAATATCTGGCCTCGCTCGCGAGCCTCACCACCACGCTGCCCTATGACGTGCTGGTGCTGCCCGGCCACGGCGTGCCGTTCTACGGCTTGAAGACCCGCATCAAGCAGCTCGCCGACCATCACGAGGAGCGCTGCCGCATGATCGCGGAAGCGTGCCGCGAGGTGCCGCAGACCTCGTCCCAGCTCGTGCCGGTCGTGTTCCACAAGCACGTGCTCGATGCCCACCAGATGGGCTTTGCCGCGGGCGAATTGATCGCCCACGTCAACTACATGCTGGTCGAGGGACGGCTGACCGCGGAAGAGAGGGACGGCGTGCTCCAGTTCAGGACGACCTGAGCGCGCGCCTCACTTCATCTGCGCGATCGCGTGCATCGCCGCGATGTAGCCGTAGGGCCCGAGCCCGCAGATCACGCCGGTCGCCACGAACGAAATCTTCGAGTGCCGGTGATATTCGTCGCGGGCGTGGATGTTGGAGATATGCACCTCCAGCACCGGGCCCTCGAACGCCTTGATCGCGTCCATGATCGCGACGGACGTGAAGGAGAAGCCAGCCGGATTGATGATGACGGCATTGGCATCCTGCCGCGCCGACTGGATCAGGTCCACCAGAACGCCCTCGTGATTGGACTGGTGGAAGGCGACCGAGAGATCGAGCCTTACAGCGGCCTCCTCGCAGCTAGCCTTGATCTGGGCAAGTGTCGTCGTTCCGTAGATGTGCGGCTCGCGCACGCCGAGGAGATTGAGGTTCGGGCCGTTCAGGATCATCACTCGTTTCATGGCGCTTCCCTTTGCAAGAGCTCTCCGCGAGGCCGGCGGCACCGCAGCCCCTTCTGGAGAAGGGCCACGAGCCCGGCTTAACCGGTTCCGCGATCATGACCGGCGAAGCGCCATGGACAAAATGTCCATGCCGCCGCGAAGGCGACCGCGCAGTCCAAGGAGCTGGCGTGCGGCGGCACTAGCCGGTTGATCCACATCAATTATTGCTGACGGCCGGCCGCTATGAATGGTCCTGCCCGCCGCATTGCCAAATGTGAGCTGGCGCATAGACATTAGAGCTTGAAAAGCTCTAAGAAGATTAGCCAGTTCCGCTGCAGGTCTGCCGATGGATTACAACGCGTACTTCAATTCCGCCCTCGATCGCCTCCACGCCGAGCGGCGCTATCGCGTGTTCGCCGATCTCGAGCGTATGGCCGGCAGGTTCCCGCACGCGGTGTGGCATTCGCCCAAGGGCAAGCGCGACGTCGTGATCTGGTGCTCCAACGACTACCTCGGCATGGGCCAGCACCCGAAGGTGGTCGGCGCCATGGTCGAGACCGCGACCCGGGTCGGCACCGGCGCGGGCGGCACCCGCAACATCGCCGGCACCCATCATCCGCTGGTGCAGCTCGAAGCCGAGCTTGCCGATCTCCATGGCAAGGAGGCCGCTCTCCTCTTCACATCCGGCTACGTCTCGAACCAGACCGGCATCGCGACGATCGCCAAGCTCATCCCGAACTGCCTGATCCTGTCGGACGAGCTCAACCACAATTCGATGATCGAGGGCATCCGCCAATCCGGCTGCGAGCGCATCGTATTCCGCCACAACGACCTCGCCGATCTCGAAGCGCTCTTGAAGGCCGCCGGCCCGAACCGGCCAAAACTGATCGCCTGCGAGAGCCTCTATTCGATGGACGGCGACGTCGCCCCGCTCGCAAAGATCTGCGACCTGGCCGAGAAATACGGCGCGATGACCTATGTGGACGAGGTTCATGCCGTCGGCATGTACGGCCCGCGCGGCGGCGGCATCGCCGAGCGTGACGGCGTCATGCATCGCATCGACATCCTGGAAGGTACGCTGGCGAAAGCCTTCGGCTGCCTTGGCGGCTATATCGCGGCCAACGGCCAGATCATCGACGCCGTGCGCTCCTATGCGCCGGGCTTCATCTTCACCACCGCGCTGCCGCCAGCGATCTGCTCGGCCGCAACCGCCGCGATCAAGCACCTGAAGACCTCGAGCTGGGAGCGCGAGCGCCATCAGGACCGCGCCGCGCGCGTCAAGGCGATCCTGGATGCCGCCGGCCTGCCGGTGATGTCGAGTGACACCCACATCGTGCCGCTGTTCGTCGGCGATCCCGAGAAGTGCAAGCAGGCCTCCGACCTGCTCTTGGAAGAGCACGGCATCTACATCCAGCCGATCAACTATCCCACCGTCGCCAAGGGCACCGAGCGGCTGCGCATCACGCCCTCGCCCTATCACGACGACGGCCTGATCGATCAGCTCGCCGAAGCCCTCCTCCAGGTCTGGGACCGCCTCGGCCTGCCGCTGCGCCAGAAGTCGCTGGCGGCGGAGTAAGTCGCGCTGGCCCAGCGCGATGAATCCACCCACACCCTTCCCGGGCTACCCCCTCCCCAGCAAAGGGGGAGGGACAGGGAGTGGGGTGCCAAACGGGGACTCTCTCGGTAGGCCTGAGGCCGCCCTGCGATCATGACGACGCAGCTTAACGACGATGATGGTTCCTGCGGCAACTGGAAAAATGGCTGTCGCTTGCGGCGAGCTTAAGCGCTAGATTTTCTTCGGAAAATGAGATCAGACGCGGCTTTCGCCGCGACGCAAGGGAGAGGTTCCCCAGCAATGCTGCACGACTGGGGCGTGATCGCAGCCGCTTTCGGCTATATCGGCTTTTTATTCCTGGTAGCGAGCCACGGCGACCGCCGCTCCCAGGCTAAAGCCGGCCGTGCCTCCGGCCTGATCTACCCGCTCTCGCTGGCGATCTACTGCACCTCCTGGACCTTCTTCGGCTCGGTCGGCTTCGCCACCCGCACCTCGACCGACTTCCTCGCGATCTATGTCGGCCCGGTCCTGATGATCGGGATCGGCACCGGCATCCTGCGCCGCGTGATCCAGCTCGCCAAGGCACAGAACATCACCTCGATCGCCGACTTCATCGGCGCACGCTACGGCAAGAGCCAGGCGGTGGCGGCAACGGTCGCTCTGATCGCGATCATCGGCTCGGTGCCCTATATCGCCCTGCAACTGAAGGCCGTCGCCTCCTCGCTCGAAACCATCTTGAGCGAGGACCAGGCCTTCTCCCACATCCCGATCCTCGGCGACATGGCGCTGATGGTGACGCTGGCGATGGCGGCCTTCGCGGTCCTGTTCGGCACGCGGCAGACCGACGCCACCGAGCACCAGCACGGCCTGATGCTCGCGGTCGCCACCGAATCCATCGTCAAGCTGGTGGCGTTCCTCGCCGCCGGCGCCTTCGTCACCTTCTGGATGTTCTCACCGCACGAATTGATCGAGCGCGCGATGAAGACGCCGGAGGCGGTGCGCGCCATCAACTATTCGCCCTCGATCGGCAACTTCCTGACCATGACGCTGCTATCGTTCTGCGCAGTCATGCTGCTGCCGCGCCAGTTCCACGTCAGCGTGGTGGAGAACTCGTCCGATGCCGAGGTCGGCCGCGCCCGCTGGCTGTTCCCGCTCTATCTCGTCGCCATCAACGTCTTCGTGATCCCGATCGCGCTCGCCGGTCTCGTGACCTTCCCGTTCGGCGCGATCGATCCCGACATGTACGTTCTGGCGCTGCCGATGGAGGGCGGCAACGACCTGCTCAGCGTCGCCATCTTCGTCGGCGGATTGTCGGCGGCGACCGCGATGGTGATCGTGGAATGCGTCGCGCTCTCCATCATGGTCTCCAACGACCTCGTGGTGCCGCTGGTGCTGAAGCGGCGGCCCGAGGGCCGCGCCGGCGCGACGGATTTCATCGACTTCCTGCTGCGCTCGCGGCGCCTCGCGATCTTCGCCATCATGGTGATGGCCTATTTCTATTATCGCGCACTCGGCAACACCCAGCTCGCGGCGATTGGTCTTCTGTCCTTTGCCGCCATCGCCCAGCTTGCGCCGAGCTTCTTCGGCGGCCTGTTGTGGCGGCGTGCCACCGCGCGCGGCGCCATCGGCGGCATGCTGGTCGGCTTCGCCATGTGGCTCTACACGCTGTTCCTGCCGAGCTTCCTCGACTCCTCGACCTCGGGCATCCTGCTGCTTCAGCATGGTCCGTTCGGCCTCGAGGCGTTGCGGCCGCAGGCGCTGTTCGGCGCCGACCTTCCGCCGCTGCTGCATGGCGTCGCCTGGTCGCTGTCGCTCAACGTCCTCACCTACGTGCTGCTCTCGCTGGCGCGCCAGCCGAGCTCGATCGAGCTCGTGCAGGGTGACCTGTTCGTTCCCAACACGCTCGCGCCGATCGCGCCGAATTTCCGCCGCTGGCGCACCACCGTCACCGTGCAGGACATCCAGAGCACGGTGGCGCAATATCTCGGGCCCGAGCGCGCGCGGCAATCCTTCGAGGCGTTTGCGTCACGGCGCAATGTGCGGCTCGAAGCGGGCGCACCGGCCGATTTCGAACTGTTGCAGCACGCCGAGCACATGATCGCCTCCTCGATCGGGGCGGCCTCCTCGCGCCTCGTGATGTCGCTCCTGCTGCGCAAGCGGACCGTGTCGGCAAAAGCCGCGCTCAAACTGCTCGACGATTCCCATGCGGCACTGCATTTCAACCGCGAGATCCTCCAGACCGCGCTCAATCATGTGCGCCAGGGCATCGCGGTGTTCGACGAGGACTTGCAGCTGATCTGCTCGAACCGGCAGTTCGGCGAATTGCTGAGCGTGCCGCCGCATTTCATCCAGTTCGGTACGCCGCTGCGCGAAATCCTGGAATTCATGGGCGCCGGCAACCCGGCGGAAGTCGACGATCACGAGGCGATGCTGGCGCGGCGGCTCGTCGCCTATACGACCGACAGCGCGCCGTATCTGGAGCGCCTGCCCGACCGCCATATGGTCATCGAAGTCCTGACCAATCGCATGCCCGGTGGCGGCTTCGTCATCACCTTCACCGACGTCACCCCGTCCTTCGAGGCGGCCGAGGCGCTCGAGCGCGCCAACGCCACGCTGGAAAAGCGGGTGCGCGACCGCACCGAGGAGCTGACGCGACTGAACTCGGAGCTGGCGCGGGCGAAGAGCACCGCCGAAGACGCCAACATTTCCAAGACGCGCTTCCTCGCCGCGGCGAGCCACGACATCCTCCAGCCGCTGAACGCCGCGCGGCTCTACGCGACGAGCCTGGTGGAGCGTCAGCATGGCGGCGAAGAGACGCGGCTGGTCGAGAACATCGACGAATCGCTGCAGGCGATCGAGGAGATCCTGGGCGCGCTGCTCGATATCTCGCGGCTGGATGCGGGCGCCATGACGACCTCGATCTCGAGCTTCAAGATCGGCGACCTCATGCGGTCGCTGGAGATCGAGTTCGCGCCGATCGCGCGCGCCAAGGGCTTGCGGCTGACCTTCATGCCCTGCTCGCTGGCGGTCAAATCGGACCGGCTGCTGCTGCGTCGCCTGCTGCAGAACCTGATCTCCAACGCGATCAAATACACGCCGCGCGGGCGTGTGCTGGTCGGCTGCCGCCGCCAGGGGCCATCGCTGAAAGTCTGCGTCTACGACACCGGCGTCGGCATCCCTGCCGTGAAGCGCAGCGAGATCTTCAAGGAATTCCACCGCCTCGAGCAGGGCGCGCGGATCGCGCGCGGCCTGGGACTGGGCCTGTCGATCGTCGAGCGCCTGGCGCGCGTGCTCAAGCACGGCATCGCCATCGATGCCAATGCGAGCGGCGGCTCGATGTTCTCGGTAACGGTGCCGACCGCCAAGGCGGCAACCCATACTGCGGCCGTGACCAGCGCCACGCCGCTCGCACGCACGCCGATTGCCGGCGCGCTGATCGTATGCATCGAGAACGACGCAGCAATCCTCGACGGCATGCGCACGCTGCTGAAAGCCTGGAATGCCGAGGTCATCGCGGTCGCTGATCCCGAGGGTGCGATCAGTGCGATCGAGGCGGCCGGCCGCAACGTGACAGGCCTGCTCGTCGACTATCATCTCGACCGCGGCAACGGCATCGCCGCCATCCGCGACATCCGCCGCCGCTTCGGCGACAACATACCGGCGATCCTGATCACCGCCGACCGCAGCCCGGCCGTGCAGGTCGCCGCGCGCGAGGAGCAGATCGCGGTGCTGAACAAGCCGGTGAAGCCGGCTTCGCTGCGGGCTCTGCTCGGGCAATGGCGCACGCAGCAGATGGTGGCTGCGGAGTGAGACGTCGTCATTCCGGGGCGCGAAGCGAACCCGGAATCTCGAGATTCTCAGGTGCGCAATTGCGCACCATAGTTCGATGCTTCGCATCGCCCCGGAATGACAGCCAAGGATCACTCCGTCGGCGTGCCCTGCTTCCACTGGCCGCCGGCGATCTTGGCGGCGGCGATCACGGCCTGGGTACGGCTCTCCACGCCGAGCTTTTGCAGGATCGCGGAGACGTGGGCCTTGATGGTCGCCTCGGAGACGCCGAGCTCATAGGCGATCTGCTTGTTGAGGAGACCTTCCGATAGCATCATCAGCACCCGCACCTGCTGCGGCGTCAGCGTCACCAGGCGGTCGCGCAGGCGCATCATATCGGGATCGGCGGCGGAGTTGAGGTCGGTATCCGGGGGCACCCAGACATCGCCGTCCATCACCTTCAGGATGGCGTCACGCAGGGTCTCGACGCCGAACCGCTTGGGAATGAAACCGGAGGCGCCGAAGTCGAGGGAGCGGCGGATCGTGGCGCTGTCGTCGGACGCCGAGACGATGACCACCGGGATCGCCGGATATTGCGCACGCAGATAGATCAGGCCCGAAAAGCCGGAGATACCGGGCATCGACAGGTCAAGCAGGACCAGATCGACATCGGAATCCTGTTCCAGGAGCTTGGTCAGGTCCTCGAACGATCCGGCCTCGTCGACCCGCGCCGAGGTCAGAACGCCAGCCACTGCCTGGCGCAGCGCATCGCGGAACAGGGGATGGTCATCGGCGATGACGAGGCGGGTTGCGGGAGCGTTCATCGATCTCTTGCTGTCGTTGTGGTCGGGCCAACAAGCCAGGGCGCCGGCGGGCCAATTCTTCCCCGAGCGGCCGTGGCATGCAAGCCCACATTATCCCTTTGCCGCAAAGGGGTTAATCCCGATATTCTACTTGGCGCGGCGTTGCATGCCAGCAGCCGTCAGCCACGCGTCAGTGCGAAAGGCCGAAAGTCGTATTGGGGCCGGTTTCACGACGATGTTACCTTTGGGGCAAGCCCAGAAGCTGTCCGGCCGCGTCCGGACATCTGGGAGCGAGGAAACGATTTTCGGGGAGCCAATTCAACATGACGACAATGACTGTGTCCCGTGCTGGCGCAGGAGGCATGACAAAGGACGAACGGTTCGTCATTCTCGCCTCTTCGCTCGGCACCGTCTTCGAGTGGTACGATTTCTATCTGTACGGCTCGCTCGCCGGCATCATCGGCCTGCAATTCTTCTCGGATTATCCGCCAGCAACCCGTGACATCTTCGCGCTGCTGGCCTTCGCGGCAGGCTTCCTGGTGCGCCCGTTTGGAGCCATCGTGTTCGGCCGCGTCGGCGACATCGTCGGCCGCAAATACACCTTCCTCGTCACCATCCTGATCATGGGTCTGTCGACCTTCATCGTCGGCCTGCTGCCGAACGCGGCGACGATCGGGTTCGCAGCTCCGGTGATCCTGATCGCGCTGCGCCTTGCTCAGGGTCTCGCGCTCGGCGGCGAGTATGGCGGTGCGGCAACCTACGTCGCCGAGCACGCGCCGAACGGCAAACGCGGCTACTACACCTCCTTCATCCAGACCACCGCGACGCTCGGCCTGTTCCTGTCGCTGCTTGTGATCCTGTTCACCCGCACCGCGACCGGCGAAGCCGAGTTCGCCAAGTGGGGCTGGCGCATTCCGTTCCTGGTGTCGGTGCTCTTGCTCGGCGTCTCGGTCTGGATCCGGCTCCGCCTCAATGAATCGCCGATCTTCCAGAAGATGAAGGAAGAAGGAAAGAGCTCGAAGGCGCCGCTGACGGAGGCCTTCGCCAACTGGCAGAACGGCAAGCTCGTGCTGCTCGCCCTGCTCGGCGGCACAATGGGCCAGGGCGTGGTCTGGTACACCGGCCAGTTCTACGCGCTGTTCTTCCTGCAAACGATCCTGAAGGTCGACGGTTACACCGCGAACCTGCTGATCGCCTGGTCGCTCTTGCTGGGCACCGGCTTCTTCGTCGTGTTCGGCGCGCTGTCCGACAAGATAGGCCGCAAGCCGATCATCCTCGGCGGCTGCCTGATCGCGGCGCTGACCTTTTTCCCGATCTTCAAGATGATCACCACCAACGCCAACCCGGCGCTGGAAAAGGCGATCGAAGCGGGCAAGGTCGAGGTGTGGGCAGATCCCGCGGGCTGCGGCGACTTGTTCAATCCGGTCGGCACCCGCGTCTTCACAGCGCCTTGCGACACCGCGCGCGCCTTCCTGTCGCAGTCGTCGGTCAAATACGTGACGATGCCCGGCGCGGCCGGCTCCGGCGTCAAGGTCGTCGTGAACGGCAAGGAAGTGCCCTACGCCAACGCCAAGGACAGCAACCCGGCGGTTCTCGCGGCGGTGCAGGCGGCTGGCTATCCCAAGGCGGGTGACCCCGGCATCGTGAAGATGGCGCATCCGTTCGACATCTTCCGTCCGCAGGTGGCGGCGATCATCGGCTTGCTGTTCATCCTGGTGATCTTCGTCACCATGGTGTACGGGCCGATCGCGGCGATGCTGGTCGAACTGTTCCCGACCAAGATCCGCTACACCTCGATGTCGCTGCCCTACCACATCGGCAATGGCTGGTTCGGCGGCCTGTTGCCGGCGACCGCGTTCGCGATCGTGGCCTCGACCGGCGACATCTATGCCGGCCTCTGGTATCCGATCGTGTTCGCAGTGATCACCGCCGTGGTCGGCTTCCTGTTCCTGCCGGAGACCAAGGACGTCGACATCAAGGCGACCTGATCGCGCAAGCTGCCGGCGGCCTGCCGCCGGCGCAAACCAACAGCAAACCGGCCGCGAAATCCGCGGCCGGTTTTGTTTTGTCGGCGCACGTTGTTCAGTTCGCCTGGCCGATGAATTGCAACACGACCTCGCGCCGGTGCGGCGTCTTGCGGTGCTCGATCAGATAGATCGCCTGCCAGGTGCCGAGTGCCAGTTCGCCCTTCAGGACCGGCACTTGGAGCGATGTCTCCGTCAGCATGGTCTTGATATGCGCTGGCATGTCGTCTGGCCCTTCGAGGTCATGCACCCACCCGGAATTCTCGGGCGCCAGTCGCGATAGCGCCGTGGTGAGATCGACGAGCACGGAGGGGTCGGCATTTTCCTGGATCGTCAGCGACGCCGAGGTATGACGGATGAACAGCGTCAATGCGCCGTCGCGCGCGCGAACGTCGCGCACGAATTTCTCGGCTTCCGTGGTCAGATCGACGAAACCGCGGCCTGAGGTCTGCACCGTCAGCAACGATGTGCTGATCGTCGTGGCCTGCACCGTCGATGGCGCGGAGCGCGTGGTTGATGTCATGAAAGGTCTCGCTTTATCCTACGCAGCCGTAGGGTGGGCAAAGGCGCGTCAGCGCCGTGCCCACCACTTCTGTTGCGATCCATGAAAGATGGTGGGCACGGCGCAAGCGCGCCTTTGCCCACCCTACGAAGAACGCAGCTGTGCGCAGTCCGTTGCGTAACTGCGCGTTAAATCTTCCCCGAGACGTCCTTCTGCACGCGGTTGGCCATCTCGATCAACCGCCGCCAGGCGCGCTCCAGGAACGACACCACGCGATCGACGTCCTGATCGCTGGGCAGTGGGACCTCGATCTTGCGATTGTTCTCCGCGGCTTTCGGCTCGGCCTTCTTCAACGAGTCGGATTTCGGCAGCGCATCGTCGATCTTGCCGGAGACGGTCGGCCCGGCGGCCAGCTGCGCCTTCAGCTTCTCGAGCTCGGCCTGCAGGCGGCCGATCTCGGCGTCGAGCGCGGAGCGCTCGTCGGGCACGGCGTAGCAGGCCCAGCCCGCCCCGTTGTTCGAGCAGGTGGACACGGTCCCGGTGCGCGTATCGAGCCGCAACACGCCGTCCGGGGTCGGCGCCATGGTGTAGCGGCCGTTCTCGCTGTCGGGTGCCGCCTGCGCGAAAACGAGACCGCCACCCGCCGCGACAGCCACGGCGATGACAGCCGCCGAAAACCACGATGCTCTGGATGACGTCGCTGACCTCATGGCGCTGCTCCGTCGGAAAATGATGTGATCATGTGACCTGCCTGCAATCCTACACCCCGCGCGCGAAAAACGCGCTGGCGGGATG
Organism: Bradyrhizobium sp. UFLA05-89; assembly: GCF_059803475.1. Lineage (NCBI taxonomy): Bacteria > Pseudomonadati > Pseudomonadota > Alphaproteobacteria > Hyphomicrobiales > Nitrobacteraceae > Bradyrhizobium > Bradyrhizobium sp. UFLA05-89. The sequence continues at coordinate 72,643 of NZ_JBANBA010000011.1, forward strand.
ACTGATTTCGCACCTCGTTCGATATCCGCAGAGCAGCCAGATCCGGGCAAGGCCCGCTGATTGCGGCGCGAGCTGCTGCGGTGCGGCGTCACGCTGTGTGCAGCGCTGGGGAAGACGGCGATATTTCAAGTAATATCAATTAGATAGTCGAAAACGACGCAATCGTGACTTGGCTTGACTTGATTCTGTGCGGTCAGTATGGTCCGCGCGGCTTTCGAGGGTGGCGGGCGTAATTTCCATTCAACCGCGGCGTTTCGGGTCTTCGTTGCATGAGTACGAGCACGGGGCACGGCGAGAATGGAAATGGCGATAAATCGCCTGAGGAGGCTGCGCTTTCCGCAAGGCTCGGAAGTCTTAATCAGCGGTTGTCCGAATTTCGCGACCGCAGGATCAAGACCGAGCAACCCGCAGGTGAAGGTGGAGACGAAGCGGCCAGAGCCTCGGCGATGGCGCTCGGTTTCCGGCTATCCTCCGAGTTGATCGCCGGGGTCATTGTCGGAGCGGGGATTGGCTGGGGGTTCGACCGCTTGCTGTCGACGTCGCCTTTCGGATTTATCGTGTTCCTGCTGCTCGGCTTCGTGGCTGGCGTGGTGAACGTGGTGAGATCGGCGGGCGCGGGTCAAAACAGGCGCAGTGGTTCGTAGCCCCTCTGGCCAGAGGAATTGATCGTGCCGGCCTCGCCGGCACGGGCCGGCCCGGCCGGCTGACCGAGACCAGCCGGCTTGCCCGGCAGACCGAGAGATGCCGCGCGGATGACAATCGACCCGATCCATCAGTTCAATATCGAGCCTCTCTTCACGATCGGCCATATCGGCAGCCACACGATCGCCTTCACCAATTCGTCGCTCTACATGCTGGTGGCGGTGGCGGTGATCTCGCTCCTGATGCTCGCCAGCGGCACGCAGCTCGTTCCCGGCCGCCTGCAGTCGGTCGCCGAAATCTCCTACGAATTCGTCGCGACCATGATCCGCAGCAACGCCGGCGCGGAAGGCATGAAGTTCTTCCCGCTGATCTTCTCGCTGTTCATGTTCATCGCCGTCTCGAACCTGATCGGCATCATCCCCTACACCTTCACGGTCTCGAGCCAGCTGATCATTACCGCGACGCTCGCGCTTCTGGTCTTCTTCACCGTCCTGATCTACGGCGTCTACAAGAACGGCTTGAAATTCTTCAGTATTTTCGTGCCGCACGGCGTTCCCGGCTACATCCTGCCGCTGGTGATGTTCATCGAGATCCTGTCGTTCCTACTGCGGCCGGTCTCGCACAGCGTGCGTCTGTTCGCCAACATGCTGGCCGGCCACATCGCGCTGAAGGTATTCGCGGGCTTCGTCGCTATGCTCGGCGTTTCGCTCGGCGCTGTCGGCTGGATCGGCGGCGTGATGCCGCTCGCCCTTACCGTCGCGCTCACCGCGCTCGAACTTCTGGTCGCGTTCCTCCAGGCCTATGTGTTCGCGATTCTGACCTGCATCTACCTCAACGACGCCCTTCATCCCGGACACTGAGCGGTCCGGGGAATATCCACCCACAACCCAATCTTTCTTCCAAGGAGTCAAAAATGGATCCGGCAGCAGCAAAACTTATCGGCGCGGGCATCGCGTGCATCGGCATGGGCGGTGCGGGCGTCGGCGTTGGCGTCCTCTTCGGCAACTACCTCGCAGCCGCCGTGCGCAATCCGTCGGCCGCCCAGGGCCAGTTCGGCAACCTGATCTTCGGCTTCGCCGTGACCGAAGCGCTCGGCATCTTCTCGCTGCTGATCGCGCTGCTTCTGCTGTTCGTTCCGCTCTGATGAGGTGTTCGCGCCGCCCGACCTACGGGGCGGCGCGCGCATGACAGCAACAGGAGATCTCCATGGCTGAGAGTCATGGCGGGGCAAAAGGCCCGGAGGCCAATGCTCACACCGAGGCCGAGGGCGGTCACCACGGCGGAGGCTTTCCGCCGTTCGACAGCAGCACCTTTCCATCGCAATTGGTGTCGCTCGCGATCTTCTTCGTCGCGCTCTATCTGATCGTGTCGCGCATTGCGCTGCCGCGTGTCGGCGGCGCGATCGAAGCACGTCAGAACAAGATCGACGGTGATCTGGCCGAGGCGCAGAAGCTGAAGGACCAGTCCGACGCCGCGCTGAAGACCTATGAAGGCGAGCTCGCTTCGGCGCGTTCGCGCGCCCAGGCGATCGGCAACGAGACCCGCGAAAAGTCGAATGCGCAGGCGGAAGCCGAACGCAAGACTCTGGAAGAGCAATTGGCGAAAAAGCTCGCCGAGGCGGAGAAGACCATCGCCTCGACCCGCGCCACCGCCATGGGCAACGTCCGCAGCATCGCGGCCGATGCGGCCGGTACGATCGTGCAGCGGCTCACGGGCGTCGTTCCCGACGCAGCGTCGGTCAACGCCGCGGTCGATGCGTCCCTGAAAGGTTAGTCGAGATGTTCTTCGAACCTGAATTTTGGGTCGCCGTCGCCTTTGTGATCCTGATGGTCGTTTTCGGCTATCTCGGCATCCACAAGACCGTGCTGACCACGCTCGACCATCGCGCCGAGCGCATCAAGGCCGAGCTGGACGACGCCCTGCGGCTCAAGCAGGAGGCGGCCAAGGTGCTCGCCGACTACAAGGCCCGCAGCGCCACCGCCGAGCGTGAGGCCGAGGACATCATCGCCAATGCAAAAGCCGAAGCCGAGCGCATCGCGGCCGAAGCCAAGGCGAAGATGGAGGATTTCGTCGGCCGCAGAACCAAGACCGCGGAGAGCAAGATTGCGCTCGCCGAGGCCCAGGCGCTCGCCGACGTCCGCGCCGCAGCGGCAGAGGCAGCCGTTCAGGCCGCCTCCACCATCCTGTCGCAGTCGGTCAAGGGCCAGGTCGCGGACGACCTGCTCGCCAAGGGCATCACCGAGGTTCGGCAGAAGCTGAACTGAGGCGAGCTTCCTCACAAATCAAAAAGCCGGCGCGATGAGCGCCGGCTTTTTTTGTTTGAATGATTGGGTCCATTGAAAGTCTCGGTGTCATCGCCCGGCTCGACCGGGCGATCCAGTATTCCAGAGGCGGTGAATGATACGGAGAGGCCGCGGCGTACTGGATGCCCCGGTCAAGCCGGGGCATGACAGCGTGTTATTTGGCGCCGCCTATTTCTTCTTCTTCGGCGCCGCCTTCGACGATCCCGACAGCGCCTGCGGGTCGAAGCCAACGTAGAAGATATAGGAATCGGCGGCCGCTGCCGACGGCATCGGATAGACCATGTCCTCGGCGACGAAAGTGAAGGGCACGCTGCCATCCTCGGACATCGCCACCGTGGTGCGATAGGCCTTCGACCCGATCACCTTTTCGCCGACGCCGCCCTGCACCACCGCGACGCGCAGCGGAATTTCCACAGACGACGGTGCACCAGCCGGGCCCGCGACGATACGGCCCTGGATGCCGATCCGCGCGGTGATCTCGCTGCCGTTGCGGACGCATTCGCGCGCCATCTTGGTGATCGAGGCCTGGTAGCGCACGTCGTTGCCGACCGCCTGCTTGCCGGAGACGGCCACGGCATAGGTGGACGCGCCCGCACGCACCGTAACCGGCGGGCAATCGACCTCGGTCTGGGCGTCGGACGGCTGGCCGGGCGACGGCGTCGGGGTCTGCGCCGACGGCTCGTCCGACGACCCGCCGAACAGGTTCTTGAAGCGATCGGTCAGCGACTGCGCGGTCGCAGGCGAAGCCGCCGCGAACACAATCGACAACACCAGTACGATCACCAGACCTCGCCGCAGCGCGGTCTGCGAGGACCGAAGCTCTCTCACCTTCAAGGGACCATACTCCATGACAATATCCCGGCAGATCGCCGGCCTGCTGCGCGTTATATCGCCAAAATCGGCGAACCCAAGGCACACGATAAGGCAACACGACAGGCAAGTTTCGGCTTGGTTAGCCGCGGAAATCCTCGTGCAGCAGGCCGAACAGCAGATGATCCTGCCAGACCCCGTTGATGCAGAGATAGCGGCGCGCCAGCCCCTCACGGGAGAAGCCGCACTTCTCCAGCACCCGGATCGACGGTGCATTGGTGGGGATGCAGGCGGCCTCCACCCGGTGCAGGTTGAGCTCGCCGAACAGGGTCGGCAGCAACACCCGCAGCGCCGCGGTCATATAGCCCCGATGGGCGTAGGACTGCCCGACCCAGTAGCCGATCGTGCCGGCCTGGACGATGCCGCGACGGACATTGGCTAGCGTAATGCCGCCGACCATGGCGCCGTCGAGTTCCCGGAAGATCAGGAACGGATAGGACCGGTCCGCGGCGATATCCTCGGCATAGCGACGCAGGCGCCGGCGAAAGCCCGAGCGGGTGAGATCATCGGAGGGCCAGATCGGCTCCCAGGGCGTCAGGTAATCCCGACTTCCCTCGCGCAGATGCGCCCATTGCAGGAAATCCGACATCTGCGGCGCACGCAACAGCAGTCCGTTGCCACGTGGGGCGAGGGCGGCAGGTCCACTGGACGGCAAGCGAAAAAGAGCCATGTGATGCTTTCCGGGGTGCGATATCAGCCCTCGGCACAGCTCCTAGTGGAGCCTCGCCTTGGCTCGCGCCCGGGTCAATCCTTCCGCAAAAGACACCGCCGTGTCCAGACCCCTGCCGCTGCCCAATGCAACGACCGCGGGGCGGCTCCGCGATAATAGCGCTCGTGCTGCATTTCGCGTCGATTCGACGCTCACGGCGTCGATTCGGGCCACCAGCTCCTGCACCGTCTGGGGCCGCCCATAGGCCAGCACGTGCCGCGCGAGCTGCTCGGCGCGCGATGAGCAGCTCTCCAGCGCCATCAGGAGGCCCGCCTTCATCTGTGCTTTTGCACGCGCGATCTCGGCCTCGGTCAGCGTCTCCACCGAATCATTGATGATGTCGACGACGACCTCCATCATCTCAGGCGCGTCCGCAGGATCGGTGCCGGTATAGAGCCCGAAGAAGCCGGTATCAGTATAGGGCGCGTGGAAGCTGTAGATCGAGTAGCACAGCCCGCGCTTCTCCCGCACCTCCTGGAACAGCCGCGACGACATTCCGCCGCCGAGGACGTTGGTGAAGACCTGGAGCGAGAACAGCGACTGGTCGGTTTGCGGCACGCCTTCCAGCGCCAGCGTCAGATGCGCTTGCTCGAGCTCGCGATGCACCACCTTCGCCCCGCCCTTGCCGAACATCGCAGGCGTCGGCTTCGGTCCCGGTGTCGCCTCGAAACTCGCAAATCGCTTCTCGACCTCGTCCACGACCTGACGGTGATCGACCGCGCCTGCGGCGGCCACCACCATGTCGGGGCCGCGATAATGCGTGGAGAGATAGCCGCGCAGCATGTCGCGGTTGAAGCCGCGCAGCGTCTTGGCGGTGCCGAGCAGCGAGCGGCCCATCGCCTGCTCGGGATAGCAGAGCTCGTTGAGATGCTCGAACACGACGTCGTCGGGCGTATCCTGCGCAGCGCCGATCTCCTGCACGATGACGTTCTTCTCGCGCTCGAGCTCTTCCGGCTCGAAGGCGGGATTGGCGAGGATGTCGGCGAGCACGTCGAGCGCCAGCGGCACGTCGGCCTTCATCACCCGCGCGTAGTAGGACGTCGTCTCAGTCGAGGTGCCGGCATTGAGGTCGCCGCCGACCGCCTCGATCTCCTCGACGATCTCGCGCGAGGAGCGCCGGGTCGTGCCCTTGAACGCCATGTGCTCGAGCAGGTGGGAGATGCCATGCTCGTTCGGCTTTTCGTCGCGGCCGCCCACACCGGCCCAGACGCCGAGCGCGGCGGTCTCGACATGGGACATGTTGTCGGTGACGACGGTGAGGCCGGAGGCAAGCTTGGAGATCTCGACGCTCATCCGGCAACTCCCTGCTTTGCGGCGCGGCTGACCGACAACACGAACCGCTCCACCTCGGACTGATCGTTCTTCATCACCTTCATGTGTTCGGATTTGGTCATCAATCCGTCGAGCCAGGCCGGCAATTGCGGCCGCATGCCGCAGGCAGCCTCGACCGCGTCGGGGAATTTGGCAGGATGCGCGGTGGACAGCACGATATTGGGCACCGTCGTGTCCGTGGTGTCGCGATCGGCGACGGCGAGAGCTACCGCAGTATGGGGATCGACGAGCTCGCCGGCCTCGCGCCAGGCGGCACGGATCGCAGCCGAGGTTTCGGTCTCGTCCGCGCGGCCAGCGTCGAACTCCTCGCGGATCGCGGCGAGCGTCGCATCCGGCAGCACGAAGCGACCCGACTGCTTCAGCGAGTCCATCAGCCGGCGGACGCCGGTCGCATCGCGCCGGTTCGCCTCGAACATCAGCCGCTCGAAATTCGATGAGATCTGGATGTCCATCGAGGGCGACGCGGTGGCGTGCACCTCGCGCACCTCGTAGATTCCGGTCTTGAGCGTGCGCGCCAGGATGTCGTTGACATTGGCGGCGATGCGCAGGGTGCGCACCGGAAGCCCCATGCGCTTGGCAACGAAGCCTGCAAAGATGTCGCCGAAATTTCCGGTCGGCACCGTGAAATCGACCTGCCGCGCCGGCGCGCCGACCGCGACCGCGGAGGTGAAGTAGTAGACCACCTGCGCCACGATGCGCGCCCAGTTGATCGAGTTGACGCCGGACAGCGCGACATTGTCGCGAAAGCGGTGATGGTTGAACATCCCCTTCACGAGCGCCTGGCAATCGTCGAACGTACCTTCGATGGCAAGCGCGTGCACGTTGGCGGCGCCTGTCGTCGTCATCATGCGCTGCTGCACGTTGGAGACGCGGTTGTGCGGAAAAAGCACGATGAGATCGACATTCTCCAGACCCGCGAAGGCTTCGACGGCCGCGCCGCCGGTGTCGCCTGAGGTCGCGACCGCGATGGTGGTGCGCTGGCCGCGCTTGGCGAGGACGTGATCCATCAGCCGCGAGATCAGCTGCATCGCGACGTCCTTGAAGGCGAGCGTCGGACCGTGAAACAGCTCCAGCACGAATTGATGCGGCGACATCTGGCGCAACGGCACCACGGCTGGGTGACGAAAGGTGGCATAGGCCTCGTTCGCCATGCGGCCGAGATCGGCATCCGAGATCTCCCCGCCGATGAACGGGCGGATCACGTCGACCGCGACCTCCCAATAGGGGCGGCCGAAGAATCCGGCGATCATCTCTGGTGAGAGCTGCGGCCAGTCGAGCGGCACATAGAGCCCGCCATCGCGGGCAAGCCCGGTCAGCATCACGTCGCAGAAGCCAAGCTCGGGGGCCTCGCCCCGGGTGGAGATATATCGAGTCAAACCGCCCTCCAAAGGCCGGCCGAACGCCTAAACCTTTGATTTCAATGAAGTTACTTTGTTTTGCCGCAGCAAGCTGGAGGCACCATAGAGCGTTTTGCAGCATCGGGAAACCGCTTCCCGTGCCACCCAAGGCCTAAAGGCGGCGCAAGAAAAAGGGCTGCGGCAATGCCGCAGCCCTCTCCTGGAAGGGTCTGTCGTTACGTGTGCAGACCTGTTTTATCCGCGTTCGGAGGCCGGTTCGCGAACCATGGCCCCATCAAATCATTCGCCGTGAGCTTGTGGTCGGGTGTCATCTCATCGTCAAGGGCAAAAACGCTTTGCCCCGGAGAACGTTCCAACTTCTCCCGCTTGCTCCAAAGCGATGATCGCGATCGCACCCTGCTTTGAAGCTCGGCGTGGTGCGCCTGCCATGTTTTCCCGCCGCTGGCGAAGCAGCCGCTCGATGCGGACGAACCGAGCTCAGTTCATCCCAATCGCCACCGCGATCCGGATCAGGTCGGAATGGCTTTTCGCGCCCAGCTTCTGCTTCAGCAGCGACGTGGTGTTGGCGACGGTCTTGTAGGAGATGCCGAGGGCTTCGGCGACCTCGACGATCTTGTCGCCGCGCCCCAGCAGCCGCAGGATTTCCAATTCCCGCGGCGTCATCTGCGAGGCCGGGTTGGCCTTGATCGCCGCGCTGGAAAAGGTCACGGCCTCCGCGAGCTGCGGCGAGATGAAATTGTCACCGGCAGCGACCTTGCGCACCGCCTTGACGAGGATCTTGATGTCGTCGCCCTTGGAGACATAGCCCTGCGCGCCCATCTCGACCGCCCGGACCACGAAGGCCGGATCGTTGTTGGTGCTGAGCATGATGATCTTGGCGTCCGGATCGTCCTTGCGGATACGACGCATCAGCTCGAAGCCGGAGACGTCGGGCAGGCTGATGTCGATGAGGGTGACGTCGGGACGCTTGCTGACGAAGGCGCGGTGGCCGGACTTTGCGTCACTGGCCTCATCGATCCGGATCGAGTGATCTGACGCGAACAGCGACCTGCAACCGAATACGACGACCGGGTGGTCGTCGACGATCAATATCCGCGTAGCCGGCTTGACGATGTCTTGCATTGGTCTCGCTCGCTTTCCCAAACAGATACGCCAGCGGGAACAAATGGAAAGAGCGAAAATACCACCTGCGTTAGAATTTAACTAAATGGGGAAGACCCTGCGTGCGTCTGGCTGCGCCCGCCTGCATATTTGGCAGCGCGGGGTCGCGCCCCGCGAAAGTGCAATGCAATTGGGATGAATCGTCGCCACGTTTTAGCACGCAGAGCAGTCCATTGGATTCTGCCGGGCCGGCGCGCAAATGGTCCGGGAAATCTTGCCATCGGCGCTGAAGCCGAAGCTGGCGCGGATGCGCAACGAGCCGGCAATCGAATATTCGAGCTCGATGCCCTGCGGCGCGGGGCTGATGTCCTCGAGCCCGAATCCGGCAGAGGAGAGTGCGCCAAGCCGCGATCCCCAATAGGCTTCGAGCTCGCTGCGGCCGCGGTAGAGATGCGTGCCCCCGCACTGGCATTCGAGGCTGGCATCATCGGTATAGAGATCGATCAGCGACCTGAGGTCGCCCTTGCGACAGGCGTCCAGCCAGTCGACGACAATGCCCATCTGGTCGAAGTCACTCAACGCATCCATCCCGATCTGTTCACGCGAATTCGTTTCGCGGCGGCTTATGGCCACAGTCGTGAATGGACGCTGAATGGTAAAGCCCGGAAGATTCCGGTTCCGCGCCGGATCAGCTCCGCCGCCGGCCTCTCACCCACACGCCGAACGCGATCAGCACTGCACCCGCGAGCGTGAACCAGGTGATGGCATATTGCAGGTGGTCATCCCGGAGATGCACGTCGAGCGATCCGGGACGCGGGACACCGTTCTCGGGCGCAGGCTGTTCCAGATCGATGTAGAACGGTGCGACTGCACCCCAGCCGAGTGCACTCGCCATCAGATGCTGATCGCGAACGAACCACAGCCGCTTGGTGCGGTTCTCCCCGGGCGTGAGCCAGCCCGCCGCTTCCGGAAAGCGCAAGTATCCGGTGAGCGCGACCTGCCCGCCGGTGACGAGCTTGGTTACAGCACGATCCTCGACGGAGCGCTCCTGCATCGTATTTTCGACGAAGCCGGCATCGATCACGATCATCTCGCCGGTCGGCAGCCGTGCCGGCAGGAAGGCCCAGGTGCCGGGACCGGCGGCATCCCTGCGCACGGCCGAACCGGAGCTGTAGACCATGGCGTCGGGAAGCGGCGCGTAGGTCGCCGTGAGGCTCACGCGGCGAAACTCGTCGTTAGCCGCGTTGAGCGTGCTCCACTGTGCCGGCGACGGCAGCGCAACGGGCGGCGCTGCAAGCCGCTCGGTCAGCGCTGCGATCAATTCATGCTTAGCGATGCGGCGCTGCAACTGCCAGACACCCAGCGCGATGAAGGCTGCGATCATGGCGAGCGTGAACAGGGCAAATCCCGCCACGCCGCGGCGGCGCGTCGCGGTCCCCTTCATTTCGCGCGATCGACCAGCCGGCCCGGCGCCGCCTTGTGATGGAACTGCAGCGCGATCAACAGCGATTTCATCGACCGCAGCGGCAAAAGCGTAGTGACCAGGATCAGCGGCAGCCAGAGCGCCGCATGCAGCCAGAACGGCGGCTGGTACTTGACCTCGACGATCAGCGCGCAGGCCACCACGATGGCGCCGGCCAGCATGATGATGAAGATCGCCGGCCCGTCGCCGGAGTCGATGAAGGCGTAATCGAGGCCGCAGACCTCACATGACGGTGCGAGCGCGAGGAAGCCAGTATAGAGCTTGCCCCGTCCGCAGCGCGGACATTTGCAGGCAAGCCCGCGCATCGCGCTCTGGAGAACGGTGGTGGGAGGATACTCGGTCATGCACTTTCCTTCCCCTCTCCATACCTTAAGCAAAAGGGGCGGCCGCTAAGGCCGCCCCTTTATATCACGATCGACCAGCGTTTAATGCGCGCCGTGGGCCATGGTTTCGGCGCCGCGTCCCCAGACGTAGATGCAGATGAACAGGAACAGCCAGACCACGTCGACGAAGTGCCAGTACCAGGCGGCGAACTCGAAGCCGAGGTGCTGCTTCGGCGTGAAGTGACCGGCATAGGCCCGCGCCAGGCACACCAGCAGGAACACGGTGCCGACCAGCACGTGGAAACCATGGAAGCCGGTCGCCATGAAGAAGGTCGCGCCGTAGACGTTGCCAGCGAAGGAGAAGGCTGCGTGGCTGTACTCATAGGCCTGCACGCAGGTGAAGGTCGCGCCCAGGAGCACGGTGAGGATCAGGCCGTACTTGAGGCCCTGGCGATCGTTCTCCAGCAGCGCATGGTGCGCCCAGGTTACTGTGGTGCCCGAGGTCAGGAGGATCAGGGTGTTGAGCAGCGGCAGGTGCCAGGGATCGAACGTCTCGATGCCGTGCGGCGGCCAGGTGCCGGGCACGCTGCAGGCGCCCATCTGGGTGCCAAGGCCGCAGCCGAACACGGCGTCGCGCGTGGCGTGGACGGGGTCGGCCGGGAACAGCGACGAGTTGAAGAAGGCCCAGAACCAGGCAACGAAGAACATCACCTCGGAGGCGATGAACAGGATCATGCCGTAGCGGTGGCTGATCTGCACCACGCGGGTGTGATCGCCCTTGTACTGGGCTTCCTTGATCACGTCGCCCCACCAGCTCGCCATGGTGTAGAGCACGCCCACGGTGCCGACGCCGAAGATGATCGGCGCTGCCGCGAACATGTGGTGCATCCAGGCGATCGCGCCGAGTGCCATGATGAAGGCCGAGACCGAGCCGACGGCCGGCCACGGAGACGGATCGACCAGGTGATAGTCGTGATGCTTGCCTTGCGCGGTCGCCATTTCCGTCTCTCTCCTTAGCCCGTGCCTGTCAGGCACTTATCCCCTTTGATTCCAATCCCCGGAGGTGAGCCCGGCGATCAAAGATTGCCTTTGCGCTTGTCGTCCTCGCCCGCTGCAAGCGGCTTCACCGCCGGCTCGCGCACCGGATAGAACGTGTAGGACAGCGTGATCGTACCCAGCCCGTCATTGTCGTGGTCATCGATAATCGACGGATCGACATAGAACACCACCGGCATCTCCCGCTTCTCGCCGGGCGCCATGGTCTGCTCGGTGAAGCAGAAGCAGTTGATCTTCTGGAAATAGGACCCGACCGTCAGCGGCGCGACATTGTAGGCCGCCTGGCCTGCGGTGGTGCGCGCGGCCTGGTTGGTCACGGTGTAGTAGATGGTCGTGACCTGACCGATATTGACCTCGATCTCGGTCTGCTCCGGCTCGAACTTCCAAGGCAGGCCCGGCGCGACATTGGAATCGAAGCGCACCGCGATCTTGCGCGCGATCGGCCCGGTGGCGGGCGCCGCGGTCGCGACCTGGGTGGTGCCGTTGAAGCCAGTGGCGCGGCAGAACCAATTGTAGAACGGCACGGCCGCATAGGAGGCACCGACCATCAGCGCGACCACGCCGCCGCAGATCGAGGCGACCAGTGCGTCGCGGCCAAGGCCACTGAAGAGGCCATTGAAAAGACCGCGTCCCTTCGTGGCCCTCCGGCTCTCATCCCGCGATATGGTCGGCTTCTGATCCATCTTTCCTACAATGGCCGAACTAGCACCGCTGGTCCCTTGACCATGGTGACCGCGAAAAACAGCACCACGAGCACGCCGAGCGCGAGTGCGATCGCAATCGAGCGCTGACGGCGGCTCTTCTTCTGCGCCTCGGTGAGGACGATTCCATCTGGCTCGGGTTTGTCGGGCATGCCAGCGTCATGCGCCCCCTACCATCGGAGCAACGGCGCGGAACACGACCTCGGCAAGCAGGGTCGCGAACAGCGCGAACAGATAAAGAATGGAGAAAGCAAACAATTTGCGCGTCGCGCGCAGCGACTGGCTGCGCTCGCGCCGCATATAGACGTTGATGGCGAGCACCAGCATGCCGGCGCCGAGCACCAGCGAGGTGACGCCGTAGATCCAGTCGAAATAACCGAGCGCCCAGGGCGCCGCAGCCACCGCGATCAGGACGACGGTGTAGAGCAGGATCTGCAGCCGCGTCGCGTCGGGGCCGGCGACGTTGGGCAGCATCGGGATGCCGGCGCGGGCATAGTCGTCCGAGCGGAACAGCGCCAGCGCCCAGAAGTGCGGCGGGGTCCAGAAGAAGATGATGAGGAACAGGAGCAGCGGCTCGACGTCGACCGTGCCGGTCACTGCGGCCCAGGCGACCACTGGCGGCAGCGCGCCGGCGGCACCGCCGATCACGATGTTCTGCGTGGTCCAGCGCTTCAGGAGCAGGGTGTAGATCACGACGTAGAAGAAGATGGTGAAGGCGAGCAGCGCGCCCGCAATCCAGTTGACGAGGATGCCGAGCGTCATCACCGAGAAGAAGGCGAGCGTCATGCCGAAGGCCATCGCCTCGGGCCTGGTGATGCGTCCGCGCGGGATTGGTCGGTTCGCCGTGCGCGACATCTTGGCGTCGATGTCGCCTTCCAGCGCCATGTTCAACGCACCGGATGCGCCGGCGCCGACCGCGATGCAGAGCAGCGAGGTGATCGCGAGCACGGGATGGAAATGCCCGGGCGCCATCATCAGCCCGACCAGCGCGGTGAAGATCACGAGCGACATCACCCGCGGCTTCAAAAGCGCGATGTAGTCGCCGACCTCCGCCTCGGAGATCCTGATATCGATGGCGTTCTGATCGAGGACCGACACTTAAACCTACTCGCTTCGTGATAGAGCCGCGGCGCCATCAAAGGCGCCGCGGCGAAGGGTTGCTTACTGAACGCGGGGCAGCACTTCGAACTGGTGGAACGGCGGCGGCGAGGGCAGCGTCCACTCCAGCGTGGTTGCGCCGGCCCCCCAGGGATTGGCTCCCGCCTCCTGCTTACGGGCGAACGCGTCGAACACGCAGTAGAGGAAGATCAGCACGCCGAAGCCCGAGATGTACGAGCCGATCGACGAGATGTAATTCCAGCCTGCGAACGCATCGGGATAGTCGACATAGCGGCGCGGCATGCCCGACAGGCCGAGGAAGTGCTGCGGGAAGAACACCAGATTGACGCCGATGAAGGTGACCCAGAAGTGCAGCTTCGCGAGCGCCTCGTTGTACATGTAGCCCGTCATCTTCGGGAACCAGTAGTACCAACCGGCGAAGATCGCGAACACCGCGCCGAGCGACAGCACGTAGTGGAAGTGCGCGACGACGTAGTAGGTCTCCTGGAGCACGCGGTCGACGCCGGCATTCGCCAGCACGACGCCGGTGACGCCGCCGACCGTGAACAGGAAGATGAAGCCAACTGCCCAGAGCATCGGTGCGCGGAACTCGATCGAGCCGCCCCACATCGTGGCGATCCACGAGAAGATCTTCACGCCCGTGGGCACCGCGATCACCATGGTCGCAGCGACGAAATAGGCCTGCGTCGCCGAGGACATGCCGACCGTGTACATGTGGTGCGCCCACACCACGAAGCCGATGCCGCCGATCGCGACCATGGCGTAGGCCATGCCGAGATAGCCGAACACGGGCTTGCGCGAGAAGGTCGACACGATCTGGCTGATCATGCCGAAGCCGGGCAGGATCAGGATGTACACCTCGGGGTGGCCGAAGAACCAGAACAGGTGCTGGAACAGCACCGGATCGCCGCCGCCGTCCGGCGAGAAGAAGGTGGTGCCGAAGTTGCGGTCGGTGAGCAGCATGGTGATCGCACCCGCGAGCACCGGCAGCGACAGCAGCAGCAGGAACACCGTCACCAGGATCGACCAGACGAACAGGGGCATCTTGTGCAGGGTCATGCCCGGCGCGCGCATGTTGAAGATCGTGGTGATGAAGTTGATCGCGCCCAGGATCGACGAGGCACCGGCGAGGTGCAGCGACAGGATCGCGAAATCGACGGCCGGGCCCGGATGCCCCGTGGTCGACAGCGGCGCGTAGATGGTCCAGCCCGCGCCGACGCCATTGGCGCCCGGCTCACCCTCGACGAAGGTCGAGATCAGGAGCAGCGCGAAGGAGGCCGGCAGCAGCCAGAACGAGATGTTGTTCATGCGCGGGAACGCCATGTCGGGCGCACCGATCATCAGCGGCACGAACCAGTTGCCGAAGCCGCCGATCATCGCGGGCATGACCATGAAGAAGATCATGATCAGGCCGTGACTGGTCACGAACACATTGTAGGTGTGGGTCTCGTGGAAGATCTGCACGCCCGGATACATCAGCTCGGCGCGGATCGCGATCGACATCGCAGCACCGATGATGCCGGCGATGACCGCGAAGAACAGGTACATCGTGCCGATGTCCTTGTGGTTGGTCGAATAGACGTACCGCCGCCATCCGGTCGGATGGGCGTGATCGTCGTGTGCGTGGTCTTGGGCGTGATCGCCGTGTGTCGCTGCACTCGTTGCCATTTTCAAATCCTGCCTTGCGTCCCGTTCGGACCCCGAGAGGTCCCGCCCTTTCGTCCCCTGAACCGGCGCTTACTGCGCCGGGCCGGCCGCGGAGGCGTAAGTGCTCGTGCCACCGCTCGCATATTTCTTCTTCGCCGTTTCAACCCAGGAGGCGAATTCCTGATCGCTGACCACGCGAATAGCGATCGGCATGAAGGCATGGTCCTTGCCGCAGAGCTCCGAGCACTGGCCATAATACATGCCGGTCTTGGTCGCCTTGAACCAGGTCTCGTTCAGGCGGCCCGGAATCGCGTCGATCTTGACGCCGAAGGCCGGCAACGCGAACGCGTGGATGACGTCGGCGCCGGTGGTCTGGACGCGAACCACCTTGTTCACCGGCACCACCATCTCGTTGTCGACGCCGAGCAGGCGGGGCTGCTTGTCCTGCGCCATCAGCGAGTCGAACTCGAACTTGCCGTTGTCGGGGTAGGCGTAGGACCAGTACCACTGCTTGCCGGTGGCCTTGATGGTCAGATCCGCCTTCGGCACGTCGAGCTCGAGGAACAGGAGGCGGAACGACGGCACCGCAATGCCGACCAGGATCAGCACCGGCACCAGCGTCCAGAGCACTTCGATCAGCGTGTTGTGGGTGGTCCGCGATGGCACCGGATTGGCCCTCGCGTTGAATTTCACGACCACGATCACCAGAAGCGCGAGCACGAACAGCGTGATCACGGTGATGAGCACGAACAGGAAATTGTGGAACCAGACGATGTTGTCCATCACCGGGGAAGCGGATTGCTGAAGCGTCCACTCCCACGGCGCCGGCTGTCCAAGCTCGGCAAATGCCGCGCCGCCAGTGGCCAGCGTCAGGCCAGCTACGACCAATCCCAGCAAGTGCCGGCCCATCCGGCCCATCGACATCCTCATGCCGCTCGCGCTCCCCTTACGAAATCACCCCAATGCACTCCCCTATTTTTGGGGAACGCTTATTCGATCCGCCCGTCCGACAAACCGCCGCGCAAGAATACCTCTAAGAGGAATTGGGGCCAGATCGCTAGAACGCCGAAATCAAGCCTCTCAAACCATAATTCTTGATGTATCGCAATGCAGTCTTGAGCCCGGTCTGCCAGCCATCACACGCAAGATATTTCAGACAAAATCACTGTTCCCGGGAGTGTCGCGGCTTGACAGCAGGATTGCCCGCTGTAGGCACTGAGCGGTCGCCCCCGCAGGAGCCTGATTCGCGCGGGAAAAGGCGACCCGCGCGGCGCGGGATTTGCTTGTTGGTTGCTTGGGATCCGCCTTTAAGCCGCCGTCATTTCCGTACCTGAGTGGAAGCGAAGCCGCCCAAACAGGTTGCGAACAGAGGGATCGACCCCGATGGGGCTTTCGACACGCATGGGCAAACCCGTTCCGTACCGCCATTTTGGCGCGCTGGCTTGTCTCCTGGTGGCCGCCATCCTCCTCCTGCCGGGCCTCGCGCATGCGCAAGGCGCGGTGCGCTCGGTCCATGGTGACTGGCAGATCCGCTGCGACACCCCGCCGGGAGCCCAGGCCGAGCAATGCGCCCTGATCCAGAGCGTCGTCGCCGAAGACCGCTCCAATGCCGGGCTGACCGTGATCGTGCTCAAGACGGCCGACCAGAAGAGCCGGCTGATGCGGGTGGTCGCACCGCTCGGCGTGCTGCTGCCCTCCGGCCTCGGCCTCAAGCTCGACAACCAGGACGTCGGCCGCGCCGGCTTCGTCCGCTGCCTGCCCAATGGTTGCGTCGCCGAGGTCGTCATGGACGACAAGCTGCTCGGCCAGCTTCGCTCAGCCAAGACCGCGACCTTCATCATCTTCGAAACCCCCGAGGAAGGCATCGGCTTCCCGCTCAGCTTGAACGGGCTCGGCGAGGGGTATGACAAGTTGCCGTAGCGACGCGAGGCCCCCCAGGCACTTGTCGCCTTCACACTCCCGGCTTCCGTCATGGCCGGGCTCGTCCCCGCCATCCACGCATCACGACGATCGCGAACGGACGTGGATGCCCGGGACAAGCCCGGGCATGACGACTGAGCGCGTGGCGCCCCACCTGCCCCCATCTTCATTGCGAGCGTAGCGAAGCAATCCAGAGTCTTTCCGCGGGTTACTGCCAGGAATGACGAGTATTGGCTGCCACCTGCCAGCAATTCACGCCCTATCGACGCGATAAAGCTCCGTCTCGCACCAGGTGCAGCGATAGATGCGGCCGGCACTGGCAACGGTCATCCCGGCGGCCTTCTGCCGGCATTTGGCGCAGACGACACCGCCCGTTGTTGCTGAGCCTGGATGGGCCGCAACGTACTGTTCGCGCGTGGGATAGGATTTCCAGCCGCGGCGATAGATGAGCTGGTTGACGAACAGGACCAGAGCCAGCACCGCGAAGCCGATGATCAGACCATGATACTGGTCCCAGAACGCAAGCAGGGAAATCCACATGCTTTGGCCGCCGCCTTCCATAAGGGTGCGCCGGTATAGGCTGAAAATCTTGAAAACCGGCTTAAGACGAGGGCAACCGAAGGAATGACCGGGCGCGATTCCGACCATGTCGTTTCGGTAATGTGACGGCCGGCCCCCTCGCCGAACGCTTTTGAAACCATTATCTTGCCCCACATCTCCCGATAATGGATCGCTGATGACCAACCCTGCCACAACCTCCCTGCTCGACCGCGCCAATCTCGACCGCGACCAGGTTCGCCACGAAGTCGCGCGCGGGCTTTCGGGCGCCGACGACGGCGAATTGTTCCTGGAATACAGCCAGACCGAAGCGCTGATGTTCGACAATGGGCGGCTGAAGCAGGCGACCTATGACACCTCGCAGGGTTTTGGCCTGCGCGCCGTGAAAGACGATGCGGTCGGTTACGCGCATTCCTCCGACGTGTCGCTGCCGGCACTGATCCGCGCAGCCGATGCGGTCGCAGCGGTCCGCGGCGGCTATTCGGGAAGCTTCGCCGCGCCGCCGCCGCACACCAATGTGCGGCTCTATGCCGACGACAATCCGCTGGAGGCGCCGGGTTTTGAGGCCAAGGTCAAGCTGCTCGCGGAGATCGACGCGTATTTGCGCGACAAGGATCCGCGCGTGCGGCAGGTCAGCGTGAGTCTGGGGGCGACCTGGCAGGTGGTTGAAATCCTCCGCCCCGATGGTGAGAGCTATCGCGATATCCGCCCGTTGGTGCGCGTGAACATTTCCGTTGTCGCCGGGCAGGGCGATCGTCAGGAAAGCGGCAGTAAGGGCTATGGCGGCCGCGCCGGCTATGCCGAATTCATCGAGACCAGGAACTGGCGCGACGCGGCTGACGGTGCGCTGCGCGAGGCGCTGGTGAATCTGGAATCCGTGCCGGCGCCCGCCGGCGAGATGGACGTGGTGCTTGGCGCTGGATGGCCCGGTGTGATGCTGCATGAGGCGGTCGGTCATGGCCTGGAGGGCGACTTCAATCGCAAGAAGACCTCGGCATTTGCCGGCTTGATGGGCCAGCAGGTGGCGGCCAAGGGCGTCACGGTGGTCGACGACGGCACCATTGCCTCGCGGCGCGGCTCGCTCTCGATCGACGACGAGGGCACACCGACCAACCGCACCGTGCTGATCGATGACGGCATCCTGGTCGGCTACATGCAGGACCGCCAGAACGCGCGTCTGATGAACATGAAGCCGACCGGCAACGGCCGCCGGCAGGGCTACGCCCATGTGCCGATGCCGCGCATGACCAACACCTACATGCTCGCGGGCGACCGCGAGCCGGGCGAAATCCTCGCCTCGGTGAAGAACGGCGTCTTCGCCGCGAATTTCGGCGGCGGCCAGGTCGACATCACCTCGGGCAAATACGTCTTCCAGTGCACCGAGGCCTACAAGATCGAGAACGGCAAGCTGGGCGCGCCCTTGAAGGGCGCCATGCTGATCGGCAACGGGCCGACCGACCTGCATCGCATCCGCGCAATCGGCAACGATCTCGCGCTCGATACCGGCATCGGCACCTGCGGCAAGAACGGCCAGGGCGTGCCGGTCGGCGTCGGCCAGCCGACGCTTCTGATGGAACGGATTACGGTGGGTGGTACGGGCGCATGAGCGTTGAGAAAATGACTGCAGCAACCAAGCCCAAGAGCGGCGACAGGCGCAGCGGCAAGAACAGCGGCAAGAGCAGCACCTGGCGCGGACAGCTCGTGCAGCTTGCCGGCATCGTCGCCGCCGTGTTCATCGCCAAGGGTGCGCTGGCCGAGCCGTTCTACGTGCCATCGGGCTCGATGGAGCCGACCTTGCTGATCGGCGATGCGCTGCTCGCCTCGAAATTCCCCTATGGCTACGGCACCTCGTCGCTGCCGATCCAGATCAACCTGCCGGAAACCGGCCGCGTCTTCGCCGAGACGCCGAAGCTTGGCGACGTCGTCGTGTTCCGCTGGCCCGGCGATCGCTCGCAGGCCTGGGTGAAGCGCGTGGTCGGTCTGCCTGGCGACCGCATCCAGATGCGGCAGGGCCAGCTCTTCATCAACGACCGTCCCGCCGAGCTGAAGCCGGACGGCGTCGGCCAGGCCGAGGACGACAGCGGTGGCAACGAGCCCGCCTATCGCTATGTCGAGACGCTGCCGAACGGCGTGTCGCATCTCATCTTCAAGATGCGCGACAACGGCCCGCTCGACAACACGCCGGAAGTGACGGTGCCGGCCGGGCATCTGTTCGTGCTCGGCGACAACAGGGACAACTCCGCCGACAGCCGCGTGCCGCTGCGCTCCGGCGGCGTCGGGCTGTTGCCGATCGACAATCTCGTCGGCCGCGCCGATGCCGTGCTCGGCTCCTGGGATCTCGGCATGCGCAGCCAGCCGGTTTGGACCTGGCTGTCGGGTTTCCGGATGGCCCGGTTCTTCACCGCGGTGAAGTGAGGCACGGAGATCGTAGATCGTAGGGTGGGCAAAGCGAACGCGTGCCCGCCACTTCTGTCGCCATCCTGGAGAGATGGTGGGCACGACGCGCGAAGAGCGCGCCTTTGCCTACCCTACGATTCCCAATGAGCCGCGACGAATTCCTCGCATTGACACTGCGCAATCCCGTCAACGTCGCTATCACCGACGCGCTCGCGCAGCTTGCGCTGCCGGATGCCTGGCTGGTGTCGGGATGCCTGGTGCAGACGGCGTGGAACGTGATCACCGGACGCGCGATCGGGCACGGCATCGCCGACTACGACGTGTTCTATTTCGACCCTGACACCTCGTGGGAGGCGGAAGACGCGGTGATCCGCAAGCTGGGGGCCAGCCTCGTGCATCTCGGCGCGAAGATCGAAGCGCGCAACCAGGCACGCGTGCATCTGTGGTATCCCGGCAAGCACGGTCTGCCCTATCCGCCGCTGACCTGTTCGACCGACGGCATCGACCGCTTCCTGACGCAAAACACCCAGATCGGCATCCGGCGCGCGGGCGATGGCTACGACGTCTATGCGCCGCATGGGTTCGGCGATGTCGCGGGATTGATCGCGCGACCCAATCCGGGGCCGAATTTTTCGGCGGTGAGTTACGCGGTAAAGGCCGCGCGATGGAAATCGTCGTGGCCGGAGATCACGGTGATTGCGGCGGAGTAGTGTCCCGGACGCGGCGCGGCACGCAGTGACGCGACGCAGAGCCGGGACCCAGCGACATGGGCCCCGGTTCAGCAGCGCACCACTTGCGTGCTGCGCTGCGCCCGGGGCACGAGAGAATCCCTACCTCACCACGCCCGACGTAAACCCCGCCTTCCGGCGCGGCGGCTTGATTTCCTTCTTCAGGAAGCATTTCGCTTCGCGTCCGGCGTAGCCGGGGCGAGCGAAGGTGAAGGCGCGGCATTTGTTGTCGGCGGTGCATGCGGCCTTGCAGGCCTCCTCGCCTTCGTCGGCCTTCAGTTCGAAATTGCGCAGGTCGCCGCCGGGGCGGTCGATCGAGGTCTCGACGCCCTCAATGCGCGGCTCGATCACGCCCGCGCCCCGAACGCCGGAGATGCAGCAATTCGCCGGAATGCGCGGCGGCACGGTGTTCTTCAGCCAGCACACCGCAGGCGCGCCCTCGACGTCGGGATAGCTGAAGCTCCAGGACCGGCAGCGCCGGTCGCGCTCGCACAGCAGCGCGCAGTCCTCGGGATCGCCTGACGCCACGGGCGTGTTGAAATAGTCCCCGCCGGGCCGGTCGAATGCCGTCTGGGCGCTGGCGGGCACGATGGCAAGCAGGACCGCCAGCAGCATGACCCACGCCATACCCTGTACCACGATCGTCGTCATGGCTCTTGCCATGACCTTTGCCATCAAGGCCCCAGCCAGGTGGCCCTTCCCCATCAGAACAGCTTTCGAGTTATTGAACGCGCTTAGGTTTTTTCAGCCGGCCATTTGATCGCCGCAAACCTGTATGGGCGATGAACGGCGGCGCGCCGCTCTTCCGGCTGAGTTAGAACGCGTAGTCCTCGTAGGCCGGTTCCACGGATTCCTTCCAAGGGCCGTGAAATTTTTCAAGCATCTCCTCGGCCGGCGTCCGTCCGCAATCGATGATGCGGTCCAGCGGCTCCAGATGGCGGGTCTCATCGCGGCCGATCTGGTCGATCCGGCCGCGGCGCCGCAGGCCTGCATGGGCCAGCACCAGGCATTCCTTGGCGATCTCGAAGAGATAGCGGTCCTTGATCCGGGCCTTGAAGCCAAAGCGCGGCACATCGTCGCGCAGCGCCTGGCGCTCATGCGCGCTCCAGTGCTTCACCAGATCCCAGGCAGCATCGAGCGAGGCGTTGTCGTAGAGCAGCCCGACCCAGAACGCCGACAGCGCCGGCAGCCGGCCCCAGGGACCACCGTCGGAGCCGCGCATCTCGAGGTAGCGCTTCAGCCGCACTTCCGGGAAGATGGTCGAGAGGTGATTGGCCCAGTCCGACAGTGTCGGACGCTCGCCGGGCAGGTTGTTGTTGCGGCCGTCGAAGAAGGCGCGGAAGGAAGAGCCCGACACGTCGATGTAGTCATCGCCGCGCTTGACGAAATACATGGGCACGTCGAGCGCATAGTCGATATAGCGCTCAAAGCCCATGCCGTCCTCGAAGGCGAAAGGAAGCATGCCGGAGCGTGCATTGTCGGTGTCGCGCCAGATCTCGGAGCGGAACGACAGGAAGCCATTGGGCTTGCCTTCGGTGAACGGCGAATTGGCAAACAAGGCGGTTGCGACCGGCTGAAGCGCGAGCGACACGCGCAGCTTCTTGACCATGTCGGCTTCAGAGGAGAAGTCGAGATTGGTCTGCACCGTGCAGGTGCGGTACATCATGTCGAGGCCGTATTTGCCGACCTTCGGCATGTAGTTGGTCATGATCTTGTAGCGGCCCTTCGGCATCACCGGAATGTCGGCGCGCGACCAGGACGGCGTCATGCCAAGGCCGAGAAATCCGATGCCGAGCGGGGTCGCGATCTCACGCACCTGCGCCAGATGCGCCATCAGCTCGCTCTGCGTCTGATGCACGGTCTCGACCGGCGCGCCGGACAATTCGAACTGCCCGCCCGGTTCGAGCGAGATCGCGCCGCCGCCGGTAACGTCGTAGAGGCCGATGATGTTGCCCTTCTCCATGATCGGCTCCCAGCCGAGCAGGAGCTTCATGCCTTCGAGCAGCGCGCCGATGCCCCGCGCGCCCTCGTAAGGCACCGGGCAGCGGCCTTCGAGCGTAAACGGCGTCTTCTCATGCTCGGTGCCGATGCGGAAGTCGTCCACCGGCTTGCAGCCGGCCTCGAACCACGCGACGAGCTCGTCGCGTGATTGCAGCGGCGTCATATCGATCTGGTCTCGCGCCATATCAAACTCTAATCAAAAGCGCTTCGACCGAACGCGCGCGGGTGACAGGGATGGTCCGCGAACCCACCGGTTGCGCGGACATGTTAGTTTGCTGCGGGATCATCGCAACGGTGTGCTTTCGTTGGCGACCGGCAGCTTCATCTCGCCGCAGGAGCAACCGAGACGGTCGAGCAGACCGCTGAGCTTGACGGCGTCCGCATCGGACAGTTTTGAGCCCACATACTTCTCGATTGCGGCGGAATAGGCACCCCACATCCGCTTCTGCAGCTCGCGACCGGCTTCGGTGATCTCGACGAACTGGCCGCGCTTGTCGATCTTGCATTCGCGGCGCACAGCGAGGCCCTCGTCAACCAGGCGGTCGATCAGCCGCGAAGTCGAATATTGCGGGATCAGCATCTGACGCTCAAGCTCCACGGGCCGCAGCTCGCCCGATGGCGCGCGCGACAGCTCGAGAAGCGCATCATACCAGGCGAGCGGCGGGAAGCCGGCCTTCTTCAGGTCCTGCTCCACGCAGTCGAGCACGCGGCTCTGCACCCGCATCAGGCGGATCCAGGCGGACGTCGCCTCGGTTGATGGTTTGCGTTTCATGGTCCCGCTCAAGTGAGTAGCCCGTTCTTAGCGCACTTGATGCACCTGCATCAATCTTGACTATTCCATGCAAATGCATGTAGGCGTTCTTTCGCCCCAACCAACCATCAGGAGGAGAAAATTCCATGAAACTCTATTACTCGCCGGGAGCGTGCTCGTTGTCTCCCCACATCGCCCTCCTCGAAGCCGACCTGCCCTACGAACTCGTCAAGGTCGATATCCGCGCCAAGAAGCTCGAGAACGGTGAGGATTTTCTGAAGGTCAACCCGAAGGGCCAGGTACCGGCGCTCGGTCTCGATAGCGGTGAGATCGTGACCGAAGGCCCGGTCATTGTCCAGATGATCGCGGATCGGGCCTCGGCCAAGGGCCTGGTGCCTGCGCGCGACAGTTCCGAGCGCTACAAGCTGCTGGAGTGGCTGAACTTCCTCACCTCCGAGGTGCACAAGAGCTTTGGTCCGATGTTCTCGCCGGTGCTGGCCGACGACGCCAAGGCGTTCTTCAGGGATCGCGTGATGGGCAAGCTGAAATATATCGACGGCCAGCTCGCCGGTCGCGACTATTTGATGGGCAAGCAGTTCACCGTCGCGGATGCCTATCTCTTCACCATGCTGACCTGGGCCGAACGGCTGAAGTTCGACCTTTCGGCCCTCACGAACCTGCTCGCCTACAAGGCCCGCGTCGGCGCACGGCCGAAGGTGCAGGAAGCCTTGAAGCGGGAAGGGCTCGCGCAGGCGGCGTGAGTCGTCACGACCACGGACAAGCAGAAGGCCGGATCGATGATCCGGCCTTTCGTTACAGCGGAACCTTACGCCGCCGACTTCTTCGGGGCGAAGCGGCCGTAGAAGGTCTCGCCCTTCGCCGCCATCTCCTCGAGCAGTTTTGGCGGGGTGAAGCGGGAGCCGTATTTGGCTTCCAGTCTGTGACAGAGCTCGACGAACTTCTTCGTTCCCATGAAGTCGATATAGGACAGCGTGCCGCCGGTGAACGGCGCAAAGCCGAAGCCGAGGATCGAGCCGACATCCGCCTCGCGCGGATCGGTGATGACGTGATCCTCCACGGTGCGCGCGGCTTCCACCGCCTGCACCACGAGGAAGCGCTGCTTCAGCTCCTCGACGTCGAGCGTGTCGGGGTCGAGCTGTTTGGGCTGGAGCGCTGACAGCCCCGGCCACAGGCTCTTCTGGCCCTTGCCCTTCTCCGGATAGTCGTAGAAGCCCTTGCTGTTCTTGCGACCGAGCCGGCCCTGCTTCTCGACCATCTCCACCATCAGCTTCTTCTGATCGGGATTGATGGCGTTGGGGCCAAGATCGGCTTCCGTGGCCTTCATGATCTTCAGACCGAGGTCGAGTGCGACTTCATCGGACAGCGACAGCGGGCCGACCGGCATGCCGGCCATCTTGGCGCAATTCTCGATCATCGCCGGCGGGACGCCTTCGAGGAACATCTCGTTGCCCTCGGCGACGTAGCGGCCGACGCAGCGATTGGCGAAGAAGCCGCGGCTATCGTTGACGACGATCGGCGTCTTGCCGATCTGGCGGACGTAGTCGAGCGCGGTCGCGAGCGCGACATCGCCGGTGTTCTTGCCGAGGATGATCTCGACCAGCATCATCTTCTCGACCGGCGAGAAGAAGTGGATGCCGACGAACTTGCCCTGGTCCTTGAAGTTCTCCGCCAGCGAGGTGATCGGCAGCGTGGACGTGTTCGACGCGAAGATCACGTCGGGCTTGAGATACTCCTGCGCCTTGGCGAAAGTGTCCGCCTTGACCTTGCGGTCCTCGAACACGGCCTCGATGACGAGATCGACGTCCTTCAGTGCAGCATAGTCGGCAGTCGGCGTGATGCGCGCGAGCAGCGCTTCGGCGTCCGTGGGCTTGGCGCGGCCCTTCTTGATCTGCTCCTCGATCACCTTCTGCGCATGCGCCTTGCCCTTGTCGGCGCTCTCCTGGTCGCGGTCGATCAGGACGACGTCGAGACCGGCGCGGGCCGAGACGTAGCCGACGCTTGCGCCCATGAAGCCGGCGCCGATCACGGCGATCTTCTTCACCTTGGTCGGCGGAACGTCCTTCGGACGCCGCGCACCCTTGTTGAGCTCCTGCATCGACAGGAACAGGCTGCGGATCATCGCGGCCGCTTCCTTCGAGCGCAGCACCGAGGTGAAGTAGCGCGACTCGACGCGCAGGGCGGCGTCGATCGGCAACTGCAGGCCCTCATAGACGCAGCTCATGATCGCACGTGCGGCCGGGTAGTTGTCGTAGGTCTCGCGGCGGTAGATGGCGTTGCCGGCCGGAAACATCATCATGCCGTTCTTCGAGAACACCGGGCCGCCGGGCAGCTTGAAGCCCTTCTCGTCCCACGGCGCGACCGCCTTGCCGCCGCCCTTGATCCAGTCCTTTGCCGCCTTGATCAGATCGGCCGCGGGAACGATGGCGTGGATCAGGTTGAGCTGCTTGGCCTTGTCGAGCACGACGGGATCGCCCTTGAGCAGGATGGTCATCGCGTCCTGCGGCGGCACCAGGCGCGGCACGCGCTGCGTACCGCCAGCGCCGGGGAACAGGCCGACCTTGACCTCGGGCAGGCCGAGGCGCGTCTTGGGATTCTCCGCCGCCACGCGATAGTGGCAGCACAGGGTAATCTCGAAGCCGCCGCCGAGCGCCAGCCCGTTGATCGCGGCCGCCCACGGCTTGCCGGAGGTTTCGATCGAGCGCAGTACCTGCGAGAAGCGCCGGCTCTGGTCGAACAGCATCTGGTTCGCGGCCGTCTCGCCCTGCTCCTTGAAGACCTTTGCGTAGGCCTGGTTCATGCCCTCGAGCATCGAGAGGTCAGCGCCGGCGCAGAACGCCTCCTTGCTGGAGGTGATGACGACGCCCTTCACGGCGGCATCCGCGGTGGTTTCCTTGACGATCGCGTCGAGCTCGCTGGTCGAGGTCTCGTCGAGCACGTTCATCGAACGGCCCGGGATGTCCCAGGTGACGAGCGCGATGCCGTCGGCGTCGGTCTCAACCTTGAAGTTCTTGTAAGCCATGTGGTGCTCCTCGGTGCCGCAGCCAGTCTTTCGGCGCGGCGGTTGACTCTGGATCTCGTAGGGTGGGCAAAGGCGCGCTTGCGCCGTGCCCACCATCTTTCGCGGAGACAGCAGTGGTGGACACGCTTCGCTTTGCCCACCCTACGACCGTCCGTTACACCCGTTCGATGATGGTCGCGGTGCCCATGCCGCCGCCGATGCACAGGGTCACCAGTGCGGTGGACTTGTTGGTGCGCTCGAGCTCGTCGAGCACGGTGCCCAGGATCATCGCGCCGGTGGCGCCAAGGGGATGGCCGAGCGCGATCGCGCCGCCATTGACGTTGATCTTGGCGTTGTCGATCTCGAAGGCCTGGATGTAGCGCAGCACGACGGAAGCAAAGGCCTCGTTGAGCTCGAACAGGTCGATGTCCGACTTCTTGATGCCCGAACGCGCAAACAGCTTTTCGGTGACGTCGACCGGACCGGTCAGCATCATCGCCGGCTCCGAACCGATATTGGCGAAGGCGCGGATCTTTGCGCGCGGCTTCATGCCGTATTTCGCACCCGCCTCCTTGCTGCCGAGCAGCACCGCGCCGGCGCCGTCGACGATTCCGGAAGAGTTGCCGGCGTGATGCACGTAATTGACGCGCTCGATCTCCGGATGCGACTGGACCGCGACCGCATCGAAGCCGCCCATCTGCGCCATCATGGTGAAGGACGGCTGAAGCTGCGCCAGCGACTGCATCGTCGTCGAGGGGCGCATATGCTCGTCCTTGGCGAGGATCGTGAGGCCGTTGATGTCCTTCACCGGCACCACCGACTTGTTGAAGCGGCCTTCGTCCCAGGCCTTGCCGGCACGCTGCTGGCTCTGCACGGCGTAGGCGTCGACGTCGTCGCGGGAGAAGCCGTACTTCGTGGCGATCAGGTCGGCGGAGACGCCCTGCGGCATGAAATAGGCGGGCACCGCCATCGAGGGGTCCATCGGCCATGCACCGCCGGAGGCGCCGATGCCGACGCGGCTCATGGATTCGGCGCCGCCGCCGATCACCAGCTCATGCTGGCCGCTCATGACCTGGGCGGCTGCGAAGTTCACGGCATCGAGGCCGGAGGCGCAGAAGCGGCTGATCTGCACGCCGGGGACGGCTTCGCCGAGGCCGGCTTTGAGTGCCGCGAAGCGCGCGATGTCGCTTCCCGCCTCGCCGACCGGATCGACCACGCCGAGCACGACGTCATCGACGGAGTCCACCGGCAGGTTGTTGCGCTCCTTCAGCGCCTGCAGCGGCACCGTGGCGAGCGCCAGCGCGGTGACCTCGTGCAGCGCGCCGTCCGGCTTGCCGCGGCCGCGCGGCGTGCGAACGTGGTCATAGATGAATGCCTCAGGCATGACGCCCTCCTGATGTGATGTCTAGATGCGATTGCGATCTGGCGACGGAAGCGGGCTTAAAATGCTTCCGCCGGCAGTTCCATGACGGTGGCGCAGCCGGCCTGGATGCGCGCGAGATTGGCGGCGGTCTCCGGCAGCATCCGCTCCATGAAGAAGCGGCCGGTGACGAGCTTGGTCGAGAGATAGGGCGTGGCACCACTCTCGGCAATCTTGGCATGCGTGACTTTCGCCATCCGCGCCCACATGTAGCCGAGCGCGACGAAGCCGAAGAGATGCAGGTAATCGGTTGCGGCGGCACCGGCATTGTCCGGCTTCGCCATCGCGTTCTGCATCAGCCAGGTGGTGGCCTGCTGGAGATGGCCGAGCGCGGTCGAAAGCGGGGCGACGAAAGGCTTCAACGCCTCGTCGCCGCCGTTCTCCTTGGCAAAGCCCATCACCTCGCCGAAGAACGCCATGATGGCGCGGCCGCCGTCGCGCGGCAGCTTGCGGCCGACGAGGTCGAGCGCCTGGATGCCGTTGGCGCCTTCATAGATCATGGCGATGCGCGCATCGCGCACGAACTGCTCCATGCCCTGCTCGGCGATGTAGCCGTGGCCGCCATACATCTGCTGCGCCTGCACCGCGTTGGCAAAGCCGTAGTCGGTGAGGAAGCCTTTCAGGACCGGCGTCATCAGACCCATGTGATCGTCGGCGGCCTGGCGGTCCTTGGGATCCTCGGAGCGGTGGGCGACGTCGCTCTTCAGCGCAGTCCACACCACGAAGGCGCGCGCAGCCTCGTTGAAGGCGCGGATCGACAGCAGCGTACGGCGCACGTCGGGGTGCACGATGATCGGATCGGCCGCCTTGTCCGGCGCCTTCGCACCGGTGAGCGCGCGGCCCTGGATGCGCTCGCGGGCATAGGCGACCGCGTTCTGATAGGCGACCTCGGACAGCGCGAGACCCTGCACCGCGACGCCGAGGCGAGCCTCGTTCATCATCACGAACATGCCCTGCATGCCCTTGTTCTCTTCGCCGATCAGCCAGCCGGTGGCGTTGTCGTAGTTCATCACGCAGGTGGAATTGCCGTGGATGCCCATCTTGTGCTCGATCGAGCCGCAGACCACGCCGTTGCGCGCGCCGACGGAGCCGTCGGCGTTGACCAGGAATTTCGGCACCACGAACAGCGACACGCCCTTGATGCCGGCAGGCGCGCCCTCGATGCGAGCGAGCACGAGGTGGATGATGTTGCCAGCGAGATCATGTTCGCCGGCCGATATGAAGATCTTCGTGCCCGTGATCTTGAAGCTGCCGTCGGCCTGGCGCACCGCCTTGGTACGGAGCATGCCGAGATCGGTGCCGCAATGCGGCTCAGTCAGGTTCATGGTGCCGGTCCATTCGCCCGCCACCATCTTGGGCACATAGGTCTCCTTCTGCTCGGGGGTGCCGTGCACGAGCAGCGCTGCGGTCGCGCCCATGGTCAGGCCGCCATACATCGCGAAAGCCATGTTGGCCGAGCACTGGAATTCGTTGACCGCCTGGCTCAGCGCCACCGGCAGGCCCTGCCCGCCATATTCGGTCGGCACGGAGAGGCCGAGCCAGCCGCCATCGGCGAGTTGCCTGAAGGCGTCCTTGAAACCCTTCGGCGTGGTGACGCTGCCGTCGTCACTGCGCTTGCAGCCTTCGAGATCACCCACGCGATTCAGCGGCTGGAGCACCTCTTCGGCGAGCTTGGCGGCTTCGCCCAGGATCGCCTCGCGCACGTCGCTCGACGCATCGGAGAAGCCCGGCAGATTGTCGTAGCGGTCGATCTGGAAGACGTCGTTGAAGAGGAAGTTCACGTCTTCGACAGGGGCTTTATAGATCGGCATGGCGTTCTCCCGGCATGCGGCCGTTAAGGGGTGGTATTTTTGATTCCCTGCGGCAGAGTGCTTGCCCGCGAGTCTAGCGGTTTCCGCAACCGCAGGGCAGTGTCATGATCGTGCAGCGAGTTGCTCCGCCATCAGGCGGTGCAGCATGTTGATGGCCTTGAGCGGACGCACCATCACCTTGAAATGCGTGATGCGGCCCTCGCTATCGAAGGTGATGATGTCGACGCCGTTGATCTCGATGCCGTCGATCACGTTCTTGAATTCGAGCACGGCGCCATTGGCGCTCTTCCACTCGCCGACATAGGTGAAGCCGGGACCGCCGAGCACCTTCTCGGCGCTCGACAGATATTTGAAGGTGATGTCGCGCCCGCGCTGCGGCGTGTGCACGACGGGACTTTCGAAGATGGCATCGGGATGAAGCAGGTCCCACAGCGCAGTGCCGTCGTGGGACCTCATGTAGCCGTACCAGGAATCGAGGCCGGTCATTCTCAGGGTGCCTCCCTTGATAAAAGGCGTTGGCAAAAAACTTGAAAACAACCCCATGCAAAGTAGCGAGAAGGCCGATGTCGGCTGGGCAAACCGGCTCTCGGCATATGCACATTGACGCATATGCGCCAATATGCATAAAGTCAAGTCAATTGCTCGGGACCTCTTAAAGGAGCCGGTGTCATGGCGCTGGGCGACGCAATCCTCGCATGCCTGACGGAACGTCCGATGACGGGCTACGAGCTCGCCAAGACGTTCGACTCCTCGATCGGCTTCTTCTGGAAGGCCGATCACCAGCAGATCTATCGCGAGCTCTCCAAGCTGCGCGACCGCGGCTACATCCAGGGCCGCGAGGTCGTACAATCCGGCAAGCCCAACAAGCTGGTTTATACGCTCACCGAAGAGGGACGAACAGCGCTGCGGCACTGGGCCGCGCGGCCGAGCACACCGCCCTCGATCAAGGACGATCTTCTGGTCCGCCTCCATGCGCTGGACAGCATCGAGATCGAGCCCCTGCGCACCGATCTGATGGCGCGCCTGGAGCACCACCGCGACCGCCACGCCAACTACGAGCGCATCCTGAAGAAGCGCTTCCCGGACGGAGAGGCGTCGGGTGTGCTCGACCTCGGCAATTTGCTGCTGCTCCGCCTCGGCGCGCGGCACGAGCAGATGGTGGCCGACTTCTGCGAGGAGGCGCTCGAGGCGCTGTCGACCATGAACGCGCGCGGGACCGTGGTGCCGATCGACGACGGCAAGCGCGAGAAGGGCTGAGTAAAAGCATAACGCGACGGCTAGACCGGTAGATGGGGTAACGGGCTCCCGAGAGGCAAGGCCGGCGCCACCCGCTCCGCCGTCATCGCCCGGCTCGACCGGGCGATCCAGTACTCCGAGACGATCATGATTGAATCGATAGGCCGCGGCGTACTGGATGCCCCGGTCGAGCCGGGGCATGACACCGTGAATGTGGCGACGGGGCGGTCCACAATGAAACCACCCAAGTTCTATCGGTATTCGCCCAGCTTGCCCCCCGCGCCCAACTTTAAGACAGCGACGACGGCTTCCTTAACCCGTTATTTACCGTAACAGAGAAAAGTCAGTTTTTGAGGCAGACGACCCGCGCCGAATGGAATTGTCTCTACAACTGGGACGCGCGGGAAAGCTGGAGGCATCGGGTGGGGTGCCGAAGTCGGAACCGGACAGAAGTCATGAATTCGCGCGTATCGTGGAGTGTTGACGGCATCGATCCATCCGTCAGGGAGCGCGCCGAGGCCGCTGCGCGCCGTGCCGGCATGTCACTCAACGATTGGCTGAACTCCACCCTCGGCGACACCGCCCCGCCGAACTTCCCCGGACCTTACGAGCAGCGTCCGCAGGCCCCACACCCGGCATCGAGTCAGGAAAGCCGCGACGTCGCCGACATCCACCAGCGGCTCGACGCGATCACCCAGCAGATCGAACGCATCTCAAAGCCCGCGCCGCGCCAGGACGCTTCGCGCGAACAGGGCGTCGCGCGGCAGCTGAACGACGCGATCTCGCGACTGGACGCGCGGCTGTCGCAGATCTCGCGGCCACAGGCGCAGGCGCCGCGGCCTGCACCGGTCGAGACCCGGCAGCGCCAGGCCGAGCTGGTCGAGCGCGCGGCAGCGCAGGTCTATCGCAATTCGCCGCCGCTCAGCCCCGCCTCGCTCGACGTTGCGGTGGCCGAAATCACCGCGCGACAGAACGAGCTCGACAGCTTTGCGCCCCGGCAGATGCCGCCGCGCGCGGCGCCCTCGATTGCACCCGCCGCGCCGATGGCTCCCGCCATGTTGTCTCCCTTGGCGGCTCCGATGTCTCCGCCCCTGGCGCCCGCTGCCCCCGTCTACGCGCCGCCGCCTCCGCAGCCGAGCGCCGATTTCTCCGCGCTCGAACGGCATCTGCTCAAGATCACGAGCCAGATCGAGGCGCTGCAGCGCCCCGATCACATCGAGCAGTCGATCACCGCGTTCCGCAACGAGCTTGCGGAGATTCGCCACGCCATCACCGAGGCGATGCCGCGCCGCGCGATCGAATCGATCGAGAACGAGATTCGCTCCCTGCATCGTCGCATCGACGAGACGCGCACCTCCAGCACCGACGGCCAGGCGCTCGCCGGCGTCGAGCACGCGCTGTCCGAGATCAAGCAGGTGCTGCGCACACTGACGCCGGCCGAGCAGCTCACCGGCTATGACGAGGCGATCCGCAATCTCGGCGGCAAGCTCGACCTGATCCTGCGCGCCAACGACGATCCCGGCACGGTGCAGCAGCTCGAAGGCGCGATCTCGGCGCTGCGCGGCATCGTGTCCAACGTCGCCTCCAACGAGGCGCTGGCACGGCTGTCCGAGGACGTGCAGCTGCTGTCGTCCAAGGTCGACCAGATCACGCGCCCCTCCGCCCCCAGCAGCGACGGTTTTGCGGTGCTGGAGCAGCGCATCGCCGCGCTCACCGCGGCGCTGGAGACACGCGAGCGGCCTGCGCCGTCCGAAAGCACCGAGCATCTGGAAAACGCAATCCGCGGGCTATCCGATCGCTTCGACCGCATGCAGGTCGGCGGCGACTCCGCCTCCACCTTCGCGCATCTCGAGCAGCGCGTGTCGTATCTGCTGGAGCGGATCGAGGCTGCGTCCGATCCGCGCAACGGCAATTTGAGCCGCGTCGAAGACGGCCTGCACGACATCTTGCGGCATCTGGAGCGGCAGCAGGCGACCTACGCCGCGCTGGCCGAGAGCCGCAGCTCGGCCCCGGCCTCCGATTCCGGTGTGATCGATCTCGTCAAGCGCGAGCTCTCCGACATCCGCTTCAGCCAGGCCGAGACCAACCGCCACACGCAGGACTCGCTCGAAGCCGTGCACAGCACGCTCGGCCATGTCGTCGATCGTCTCTCGATGATCGAGGGCGATCTGCGCGCAGTGCGCAGCGCGCCACCTCAGGCCGCGCCGCAGGCCTTCGCAGCACCGACGATGCCGGCCGAACCGGCGCGCAGCGAGATGCCGCAGCAGTCGCCCAAAGCCGACCTCAAGCCCGATCTGCCCAATCCGGCCGCGGCGCAGGCGGCCTTCGTCGCAGCACCGCGCGAATTCCACGCCGCAACGCCGGTCGCTCCGCCGCCGGTGCCGGCGGCACCGCCGGTTCCGCCGCGCGCGATCAGCGAAATCCTCGAGCCGCATGCCGCGCCTGCGCGCGCCGCAATCGCGCCCGAGTTGCCGCCGGATCATCCGCTGGAGCCGGGCACGCGGCCGAGCGGACGCGCCGCCACGCCGTCGGAGCGCATTGCCGCGTCCGAAAGCGCGATCAGCGACATCCCCGCCCCTCCGAAGGAGCCGGTGTCGTCGTCGAGCTTCATCGCCGCCGCACGCCGGGCCGCACAGGCCGCAGCCGCGCAGCCCGAGAAGCCCGCCCGTGGCGGCAAGGCTGGCGCGGGCGGCGCCACCAAGGACAAGAAGGAAGGCTCGACCATCACCTCGAAGATCCGCTCGCTGTTGGTCGGCGCGAGCGTGGTCGTGATCGTGCTCGGCACCTTCAAGATGGCGATGAACCTGCTCGAAGGCGGCGGCAGCGCCCCGCCGGTGCCGACGATGGAGAGTCCCGCAAGCGCGCCCGCACAGCAAGCGCCTGCGCCCGCCGAGAACAGCGCCAAACCCGCGGTACCCGAGCAGGTCACGCCGTCGATGACCTCGCCGACCCCGCTCGGCCGGCAATCCCTGAACAATGCCGCTCCCGTCAGCTCCGGCAACGCCGCATCGGCCGAGATCCCGCCCCCACCAGCGGTGACTGCGCCGTCGCCCGCCGCAGGCAATAGCGACATCACCGGCGCGATCCCGATGACGCCGTCGCGCGCGCGGTTCGGCACCGTCCAGGTGCCGCCAAGCGAGCGGCTGGCCGACGGCATCGGCGGTCCGGTGCTGCGCGCCGCCGCGATGAAAGGCGATGCGACCGCGGCCTATGAGATCGGCCTGCGCTTTGCCGAAGGTAAAGGCGTGGCTGCGAATTACGAGGAAGCCGTCAAATGGTATGACCGCGCGGCGCAGGCCGGCGTGGTGCCCGCGACCTTCCGGCTCGGCACGCTCTATGAGAAGGGCCTGGGCGTGAAGAAGGACGCCGACATCGCCCGCCGCTACTACACGCAGGCTGCCGAGCGCGGCAACGCCAAGGCCATGCACAATCTCGCAGTGCTCGACGCCGACGGCGGCGGACGCGGCCCCAATTACAAGAGCGCGTCGCTGTGGTTCCGCAAGGCCGCCGATCGCGGTGTCGCCGACAGCCAGTACAATCTCGGCATCCTCTATGCCCGTGGCATCGGCGTCGAACAGAACCTTGCCGAATCCTACAAATGGTTCAGCCTCGCCGCTGCGCAGGGCGATGCCGATGCGGTGACCAAGCGCGACGATGTTGCCAAGCGCCTCGACCCGCAGTCGCTCGCCGCCGCCAAGCTCGCGATCCAGACCTTCAGCGCCGAGCCGCAGCCCGACGATGCCGTCAACGTCGCGGCGCCTGCCGGCGGCTGGGACAGCGCCCCGGCGCAGGCCAGCACCAGGCCCGCGCCCAAGCCCGTCGCGGTCAAGCGCCAGGCCTTGCTCGCGCATTAGGACATCCGAACACAGGTGCCGTCCACCTCTCCCCAGCGGGGA
Organism: Bradyrhizobium sp. UFLA05-89; assembly: GCF_059803475.1. Lineage (NCBI taxonomy): Bacteria > Pseudomonadati > Pseudomonadota > Alphaproteobacteria > Hyphomicrobiales > Nitrobacteraceae > Bradyrhizobium > Bradyrhizobium sp. UFLA05-89. The sequence goes on from NZ_JBANBA010000011.1 coordinate 107,024, forward strand.
GAGGTGATCCGAGTCCTTGGCTCGCACCGATTCAACCAAACTAAGCACGATCGTTCACCACGCCCAAAATTCCTTGTCCCGCCGCGCGCCAAATTCGGTTATTGAGGGACGCGGCAATCGTTCCGCCTTCCCGCGAGCATTCCGCAGTCCGATCCGTCTCGCCGGAACGCGCCCGATGCAGCTTTACCTCCCTATCGCTGATCTTCCGGTCAATGTGTTCCTGGTGCTCGCGATGGGCGCTGCGGTCGGTTTCGTCTCGGGCATGTTCGGAATCGGCGGTGGATTCTTGATGACGCCGCTTCTGATCTTCATCGGCATTGCGCCCGCGGTCGCGGTCGCCTCTGTCGCGAGCCACATCGCGGCTTCGTCCTTTTCCGGCGCGATCTCCTATTGGCGGCGACGTGCGATCGACCCGGCGCTCGCGACCGTTCTCTTATGCGGCGGCGTGACGGGCACCGCGCTGGGGGTGTGGACCTTCACCCAGCTGCGCGCGCTCGGCCAGCTCGACCTGATGATCGCGCTGTCCTACGTGGTGCTGCTCACGACAGTGGGCAGCCTGATGTTCTCGGAAGGCCTGCGCGCGATGATGCGGACGCGGCGCGGCGCCGTGCCGCTGCGGCGCACGCACAACTGGATCCACGGCCTGCCGCTAAAGATGCGCTTCAAGCGCTCGAAGATCTATCTGTCGGTGATCCCCGTCGTCGTGGTCGGCATCATCATCGGCTTCATCGGCGCCATCATGGGCATCGGCGGCGGCTTCATCCTGGTGCCGATCATGATCTATCTGTTGCGGGTGCCGACCTCGACGGTGATCGGCACGTCGATGATCCTGACGCTGGTCACCATGCTGTTCGCGACCATGCTGCATGCGGTGACCAATCATCTCGTCGATGCCGTGCTGGCGCTGATCCTGATGGTCGGCGGCGTCACCGGCGCGCAGTTCGGCGCGCGCGCCGGGCAGAAGATCCGCGGCGAGCAGTTGCGGCTGCTGCTGGGCCTGCTCATCCTCGCCGTGGGCTTGCGCTTTGCTGTCGAGCTCGTGCTCCGTCCCGAAGACCTCTTCACCATCCGCGAGATCGGGGTGACGGGATGATCGCGCGCGCAATCATCGCAACTCTCCTCATGCTGCTGCTCTGCAGTGCCGCGCGCGCCGAGCGGCTGATCGTATCGGTCTCCAACCACCGCGTCACCGTGACGCCGAACTATTCCGGCGAGGAGCTGGTGCTGTTCGGCTCGGTGGAGAGGGATGCGGCGACGCCTGCCAATCGCAACGCCTACGATCTCGTCGTCACCGTGCTGGGCCCGCGCGCCGACATGGTGACGCGGCGCAAGGAACGAAAGTTTGGCATCTGGATCAACACCGACTACCGGCAATTCTTGCAGGTGCCGAGCTATCTCGCGCTGTTCGCCAATCGCCCCTTCGACCAGATCACCTCGCCCGAGATCGCGCGGCGCCAGCAGATCGGACTCAACAACGTGCTGCTGACCCAGCGCGTCGGCACCGACTATGCCGACGTGGTGCCGGACGACGCGTTCCGCAGCGCCTTCATCCGCTTGCGCACGCAACGCGGGCTCTACCGCGAGGATCCGTCCGCGGTGACGTTCCTGACGCCGACGCTGTTCCGCACCGGCATTCCGCTGCCTGCCGAAGTGCCGATCGGGACCTATGAGGTCGAGATCAAGCTGTTCGCGAACGGCGCGCTCGTGACCAAGACCGAGACGGCGTTCGAGATCGTCAAGGTCGGCTTCGAGCAGTTCGTCGCCACCAGTGCCCGGCAGAACGGATTCATCTACGGCCTCGTCACCGCCGCCCTGGCGCTGATGTGCGGCTGGTCCGCGTCGATCGTGTTCAGGAAGGATTGAGGCGGGCTACGCTCTCTCCGCTCGTCGTCGCCCGGCTTGACCGGGCGACCCAGTATTCCAGAGGCCAGCATTGGCGACCTCGCTCTCGCAACAACGGCCGCGGAGTACTGGATGCCCCGCCTTCCCGGGGCATGACAGCTAAGGGCTAAGGCGCCTCGATCACCGTCGGCACGCCGGGCTCCAGCAGGCGCAGGCGCGGGCCGAAGCCGAGGACGTCGAAGGTCTTGCGCAAATCCTCGCCGTTCTGGCGGAAATGCGCCCAGCCTTCGGTATGGAGGGGCACGATCACCGCATCGGGAAACGCGCGCGCGGTCTCGATGGTGTCGTTGGTGTCCATGGTGAGATGGAACGGACCGCGCGTCTGCGCGGCGCCGGCAAACGGCAGCACCACGCCGCAATCGAAACGGCGCGCCACTTCCGCAACGCCATCGAACCAGGTGGTGTCGCCGCTGATATAGATCGAGCGGCTGTCCTTGTTGCTGGAGGACACGACGAAGCCGATGACGTCACCCGACAGCGGCTCGATGCCGGCCGGACCGTGGCGCGCCGGCGTCGCGGTGATGGTCAGCGTGTTGCCGTCGCGATCCCTCACTTGCGTCGTGTCCCAGGGCGCAAGGCCTTCGATGTGACCGCCGAGCCGTCTTGCGCCGGCTTCCGTCGTCAGCACGCGTTTCATCTTGAAGAGAAGCTCGCGGCCGGAATTGTCGAGATTGTCGGAATGCTGGTCATGGCTGAGCAGGACCGCATCGACCGGGCCGATCGCTTCGGCTTTTACGGCTGGCCCGATCGTCTTCTCCAGCTTCACATGCGGCAGTTGATAGGCGCCGGGACCATCGAAGGTCGGATCGGTGAGGAGCCGAAAGCCGTCGATCTCGATCAGCGCGGTCGGGCCGCCGATCAGGGTGATTGAAATGGGCATGACGGACTCCTGTTACGCGGCGGACTTGATCGCGACGGTTGGGGCGGGGCGCGTCACGAGATAAATGCCGATCGCCACCGGAAGGATCCCGAGCAGATCGCGCGCCTCGACATGCTCCCCGAGCACGAGGAACGCGAACAGCATGCCGAGCGGCGGCATCAGGAAATGATATGCACTCGCCGCGGTCGCGCCACACACTTTCAGGAGATGGAACCAGAGCAGATAAGCGAGGATCGAGCTACCGAGCACCAGGAAGGCGAAGGCGCCGATGAGGCCGGGCGTGTACTGGATCGCGTGGACATCCGCGAACGTTAGCGCGATCGGCGTGAGCACGATCCCGGCTGCCATGTTCTGGATGCCGTTGCCGATCCACAAGCTCCCCTTCGGCGCAAACAGCTTGAACAAAATGGTGCCAGCGACGATGGAGGCGAGCGAGGCCAGCGTGAAGACGATGCCGTGCGCGCTGTCGGTGCCGTCCGCGAGGCGATGCCAGACGATGAAGGTCACCCCGACGACGCCGAGCAGCAGACCGCTCGCCTTGCGCCAGGTCATGCCCTCGCCGAGCAGCAGCGCGGCAAACGCTGCCGTGAACACCGGATTGGCCGACACGATCAATCCGCCAAGGCCGGCGGAGACCGATTGCAGGCCGGTGTAGCCGAGCCCGAGATAGAGCGCGTTGTTGGCGATGCCGAGCACGGCGAACATTGCAACGTCACGCCAGGTCATCTCCCACGCGTCGCGGCGCAGCGCCGAGATGCCGAGGATCAGAATGCCGGCGAGCGAAAAGCGCGCCGCGAGCAGGATCAGCGGCGGGCAGTCGGTGACGCCGATCTTGCCGGCGACGAAGGCAAAGCTCCAGAGCAGGCAGAACAGGCCGATGTAGAGCGGCAGCGGATTGAAACGGGTGCGGGGGACGGCGATCGAGGGGGCGAGCGACATGCGAATTCTCCTGAGCCCTCGATCTAGGGGCGCCCCTTGTCATTTGGAAATTAAATGATTAACTTCAGGCTAGTGGATTTATGAATGGAGGCGGCGATGCTCGATCTGGAGCTCTTGCGCAGCTTCGTCTCGGTGGTCGATGCCGGCGGCTTCACCCGCGCGAGCGAGCGCGTCCATCGCACGCAGTCGACGGTCAGCCAGCAGATCAAGCGGTTGGAAGAGGACGTCGGCCAGATGCTGCTGCACCGTGACGGCAAGGACGTGCGGCCGACGGAAGCCGGCGAGCGGCTGCTCTCCTACGCACGGCGGCTGTTATCGCTCGCCGAGGAGGCGCGCGACGTGCTCAGCCAGCCGGGCAGCGAAGGCGCGATCCGGCTCGGCATCCCCGAGGATTTTGCCGCCTATCGGCTGGCGAAACTGCTCGGCACGTTCTCGCGCTCGCATCCCGGCCTGCGGCTGGATGTACGGGCGGACCAGAGCAAGAACCTGGCCCGCGACCTCGAACGCGGCGAGCTCGATCTGGCGCTGTTCAAGCGCGAGGCGGGCGAGAAGGGTGCGATCGCGGTGTGGCCGGAGCGGGTGCATTGGGTGACCAGCAAGAGCCATCCGATTCAAGCCGATGTGTCATCGGTGCCGCTGATCGGCTTTCCACTCGGCTGCCTCTACCGCGCCGGCGCCATCCACGCGCTGGAAAGCGCCGGCCGGCCCTGGCACATGGCCTATACGTCATCGAGCCTCGCCGGCATCCAGGCCGCGGTCGCCGCGGGCATGGGGCTGAGCATCTTGTCGGAGATGGCGATCCAGTCCGATCATCGCGTGCTGACCGCCAAGGACGGCTTTGCACCGATCAACAGGACGGAAGTGGCGCTGATGGCGGCACCGGGCGCGAGCCCGGCGACGTTGCGGCTTGCGGATCGGCTCGCGGAGTTCTGCGATACGGTGCAGGCGAAGGCGGCTTAGCGAGCCGACGGCTACGTGTGTTCGACCAAAGCTTCTTTGGCCAGCACCCAGCCAGAGAGGCCATACGACGAACTTAGAATGAAGCCTTTGACGTCCTTTGCCGCGAGCACCTGCGCCGCAGCAGCCAAATCGGCCGCCCACGGCCCTGGGGCGCCCGCCATACGATAGGACTCCGCGATCGCGGAGCCATACTCTACCAACACCTACTCAATGAAAACACCGCCAGTGAGAAGATGATGTTTTCGAATGCATCGTCCTCGAACTGGTATCCCTCGACACCATTAAAAACGATGGTGCGGGGGCGCTGTTCGCGCTTTGCAGCGTCTCTAGGATCTGGCCTCGTGTGGAGTTTGATCTGGCGGGTTTCGCAGTTCACCTCGTACGAAACGACGAAATCATCATGAAGAGACGGCAGCATAGTCGTTTCCTCAACAACACCGCGACGCTGCAATCGCATGGACGCGATTGTCGCCGAGGAGATGCGCGGTGAAGTGCCGCGCGCCGAACACGCGCGCGAATGCTTCATCGCGGATGCTGAGGCCACCGGCATAGGCGCCGAAGGCCGGCATCACGGCCCGCATCCCGTCCGAGGCAAAGCACCGTCGCTCCATCGAGCGGCCGCGCGCGGTGACGCGCGCCTTGGGATGGAGATGGCCGGCGATCTCGCCCTGCGCGCCGGTCGGCTCGTGGCGGAAAATGATCGGGCCGATCGCGACTTCGTCGGCAACGGTGCCGCCGAGATCGCGCGGCAGCGCCGGGTCGTGATTGCCTGAAATCCAGATCCAGTCGCGGCCAGTCTGGAGCGAGGTCATGGCGTCGCGATCCCCGTTCGACAGCCGCTCATGCGCGGAGCGATCATGAAAGCTGTCGCCGAGCGCAATCACGACCTGCGGATCGTGCCGCGCGATCACGGCCGCCAGCCGACCGAGCGTCGCGACCGTGTCATAAGGCGGCAGCAGCACGCCCCGCGTGGCGAAGCTCGAGCCTTTTTCCAGATGCAGGTCGGAGACGACGAGCAGGCGCTGCACAGCCCAAAACAATGCGCCGGAGAGATCGGCGACGAGGGACACACCCGCAACGTCGATAGTGCGCGTTGAAGTAATCGAAATGGCCACCTGCTCCGTCATGGCCGGGCTCGTCCCGGCCATCCACGTCCTTGCGGACGCGAGAAAGCCGTGGATGCCCGGGTCAAGCCCGGGCATGACGATGTGGGAAGAGCGGTGCCCCAAAGATTCATTCGCGCTGACAGTCTACGACATCGCCTCTTTGACGAGCTCGTCGGCGGCCTCCGCCAAAAGCTCGTCTGCAGCTTCGCCATAAACTGACTCGCGGCCGATTTCCAGCATCACGGGAACGGCGAGCGGGGAGACGTGGTCGAGTTCCCGGTGCGTGACGCGGCCGTGGATGCGCGCGAGCATGTCCCCCAGCCGTCGCAGGTCGAGCAGGCCCGTTGCGGCATCGGCGCGCGCGGCGCGCAGCAGCACGTGATCGGCCTGGTGCTTGCGCAGGACGTCGTAGACGAGGTCGGTCGAGAACAGCACCTGCCGCCGGCTCTTGTCCTCATCCGTGAAACGGCGCTCGATCAGGCCTGAGATCAGCGCGCAATTGCGGAACATGCGCTTCATCAGCGCGGACTCGGCGAGCCAGGCCTCGAGGTCGTCGCCCAGCATATCAGGATCAAACAACGCGTTGAGATCAAGCCGGCCATTGCGGATCATGAAGGAAGCATCACCCAGCCCCCAGATCGCAACCGCATATTCATTGGCCACGAAACCGAGCGGCCGGGCGCGAGCGCGCTCCAACCGGCGCGTCAGCAGCATGCCGAGCGTCTGATGCGCGAGCCGCCCCTCGAAGGGATAGCAGATCAGGTAATGCTTGTTGCCGCGCGGAAAAGTTTCGACCAGCAGCTCGCGCACCGCCGGCACGCGGGAAACATCCTTTTGCAGCGACAGCCAGTCGCGCACCTGCTCCGGCAGGGCACCCCACGCGCGCTTGTCATCCAGCAGCCGGCGCACGCGCTCGGCCAGATAGGTCGAGAGCGGAAACTTGCCGCCCATATAGGACGGCACCTTTGGATCGGCGTCATGTGCGCGGGAGACGTAGGCCTGATCCTCGGCCAGCGCCTCGTAGCGCACCACCTCGCCGCCGAACACGAAGGTATCGCCGGGGCTGAGGCCCTCGATGAAATATTCCTCGATCTCGCCGAGCACTCGGCCGCCGCGCGCGATCGCGCCGGTCGAACCGCTACCAGTGGAGCGCGAGCGCACCAGCCGCACCTTGAGCATCGGCTCCTCGACGATAGTGCCGACGTTGAGGCGATAGCTCTGCCGCACTTTTGGATTGGCGACGCGCCAGCGGCCCTGCTTGTCCCGCTTGATGCGCGCGAAGCGCTCATAGGTCTTCAGCGCATAGCCGCCGGTAGCGACGAAATCGACGACGTCGTCGAAATCCTGCCGCGAGAGGTCTGCGTAAGGCGCGGCGGTGCGCACCTCGTCGTAGAGTTCGTCAGTGAGAAACGGCTCGCCGCAGGCGCAGCCGAGCACGTGCTGGGCGAGCACGTCGAGCGCGCCGATGCGCAAGGGCGGGGTATCCTGCGCATTCTCGGCGATCGCATCGATCGCGGCGCGGCACTCCAGCACCTCGAACCGGTTGGCCGGCACCAGCACCGCGCGCGAAGCTTCATCGAGGCGGTGATTGGCGCGGCCGATGCGCTGCATCAGGCGCGAGCAGCCTTTGGGTGCGCCGATGTTGATGACGAGGTCGACGTCGCCCCAGTCGACGCCGAGATCGAGCGACGAGGTGCAGACCACGCCGCGCAGTTTTCCCGCCGACATCGCGTCCTCGACCTTGCGACGCTGCGCGACGTCGAGCGAGCCGTGATGCAGCGCGATCGCAAGGCCGTCGTCGTTCATGCGCCAGAGATCCTGGAACAGCATCTCGGCCTGGCTGCGGGTGTTGACGAAGACGAGCGTCGTCTTGTTCGCCTTGATCAGCTCGTAGACCTCGGCCAGCGCGTGACGCGCGGTGTGGCCGGCCCAGGGCAGGCGCTCATTTGTATCCAACATCTCCACGATCGGCGCCGCGGCTCCGCCGGCCATGACGATATCGGCAGCGGCCGCCTTGCCGCCCGGCTGCGGCATGAGGAATCGCGCCAACGAGTCCGGCTCTGCCACGGTCGCCGACAGGCCGATCATGCGCATGTCGGGCGCGAGCCGCCACAGCCGTGCAAGCCCGAGCGAGAGCAGATCGCCGCGCTTGGAGGTGACGAGCGCATGCAGCTCGTCGAGCACCACGCGCCTCAGCGATGAGAACAGGAACGGCGCGTCGTCGGAGGACAGCAGCAGCGCAAGCTGCTCGGGCGTGGTGAGCAGGATGTCCGGCGGATAGCGCCGTTGGCGCTGCCGCCGCGACACCGGCGTGTCGCCGGTGCGGGTCTCGACCTTGATCGGGAGTCCCATCTCCGCAATCGGCCGCTCCAGATTGCGCGCGATGTCGACGGCGAGCGCTTTCAGCGGCGAGATGTAGAGGGTGTGGAGGCCGCCGGCGCGCTGAACGGCGCGGCCGGTGGAGATCAGCTTGTGTTTGTCGTCGGCACGCAGCGGTGTCCGTGGCCACCCCCCTCCCCGCGCTCCAAGGGGGGACGGAGAGGACAGCTCCACCAGCGTCGGCAAAAATCCAGCCAGCGTCTTGCCGGCGCCGGTCGGCGCGATCAGCAGCGCGGAGCGACCCTCACGGGCCTTTTCCAAGAGCGCCAATTGATGCGCGCGCGGCGACCAGCCGCGGGCCGCGAACCATGTCTGGAAGCGGTCGGGCAACAGCGCGGCCGGCTCGGCCAATGCGGTGAGGATACGGGACGGCACGGCGGTAGAGGTAAGCCGTGGGAGCGGGTTCGTCGAGGGTAACCGAGCGATTTGGCTGGTGCCGGCAGCTTCGTAGGGTGGGCAAAGCGAAGCGTGCCCACCTCTTCTGTTGCAATCACGGTGGGATGGTGGGCACGGCGCAAGGGCGCCTTTGCCCACCCACGGCTCCTCGTCGAGAGGTAGGCGCCTCCGCTATTCCGTCACCGGCTTGTCGGAAACCTGCCAATCCTTGCCGTTGAAGATCGAGATGAACAGCGTCTTCATCGGCGTGTAGTCATCGGGCGTGTAGCTGAAGTCCACGCCGTCGAGGAAGAACGGCGAATGGAAACCCTTGAGGTTCGCGGCCTGCTTGAGCACGTTTTCGCGCGTCAGCTCGTCGCCGCAGCGGCGCAGGATCTCGCCCATGCTTACCGCCTGGCCGTAACCGGCATAGGCGATGGTGTTATCGGGATCGACGTTCGGCAGATAATTCTTGCGCAGCGTATCGAATGCAATGACGTCCTTGTCGTTCTCCCAGGGGCCGGGGCCGGCGTCCTTGGAATAGCGGATCGCGACGATGCCGTTGGCGTTCTCGAAGCCGGCAGCACTCAGGATCGACTTGCCGGTCGAGCCCGCCGAAAGCAATTGCAGCGGCTTCCAGCCGAGCTCGGCGGCTTTGCGGATCGACTGCGACGACGCCTTGCCGGTCGAGATGTTGTAGAAGACGTCGGCACCCGACTTCGAGAGGTTAATGAGCTGGGAATCGATGGTCGGATCGGTCAGGTCGTAGGTCTGCTCCAGGAGCACCTGCGCGGTGCCGCCGGCATCCGCCAGCACCTTCTTGAAGGGCCCGAGGAAGTCCCGACCGAAATCATCGTTCTGGTAGAGGATGCCGATCCTGGCATTCGGCTTCACGCTGATGACGTGCTTGGCGAGAATGCGCGCTTCGGTCGGATAGAGCGGCAGGCCCGCCATCGTCCATTTGAATTCCTTCGGGTTGTTCCATTTCGACGCGCCGGTGTTGAGCAGGAGCTGCGGCACGCCCTTGGAATTGAGATATTTGTGCACGGCGGTCTGCGGCGCGGTGCCGAGCGAGCCGTAGAGCGCGAGCACCTCCTCCTGCTCGACGAGCCTGCGCGTCGCCTCGACGCATTTCGGCGCGCTGTAGGCATCGTCCATGGTGAGGAATTTTACCTTGCGCCCGTTGATGCCGCCCTTCTCGTTCAGCATCTGGAAATAGGCTTCGCCGACGCGACCCAGCACGCCATAGAGCGAGCCGGGGCCGGAATGCGGCACGGTCTGACCAATCTTGATCTCGGTGTCGCTGGCGCCCGCATCATATTTCTTCTCGGCGGCCCAGACATAGGGCGCGGGCAAAGTCGAGGCTGCGATGGTGGCAAATGCGCCGGCGCCGAAATCACGCCGCGATGGATTTTTTGTCATTGGCGTTGTCTCCCTGATGCCGCGCATTGTGCTGACATCAGGATGCGCATCGCAAGTAGGAAAGCGGCGCTTTGCCGCTCAATTTGCCGCAGCGCCAGCGCCTAGACTCAAGTTTTCTCTGCGACGACGACGAGGCCGCGGACCGGCTCGTTGTTCTCGTTACGCGGCGAGGCCGGCTCCAGCGTCAGCAGCCTGAAGCCTGCCTTCGCGAGAGCGCCGCGCACATATTCCGCGGCATGGGCATAGCGCAGGCCCTCGCCCAGGACGACGCCGCTGCCGTCATGAGTCTCGAGCGTGAAGCCGAGCGTGCCGCCGGCCGCGAGGACGCGTCGCGCTTCGATCAGCACCGGTGCGAGATCGGACAGATATACAAACGCATCCGCAGCCACGACCAGATTCGCGCTCGCGTCCGGTTTGCTGCGCAGGCCGTCGATCATGTCGGCGACTTCCAACTCGGCGTAGAGACCGGTGGCGCGCGCCTCCTTGATCATGCCCGGGGACAGATCGATGCCGATGAAATGGTCAACCTGCTTGGCGAAGGCACTGGCCGCAAGGCCCGTGCCGCAGCCGAGATCGATCGCGCGCTTGAAGAAGGCCGGCTTCTTCGCTGCGACGCGCGCGGCCAGCACCGCCTTGAAGATCAGCGCTGGGGCGCGATAGCCGAGATCGTTGATCAACGCATGCTCGAAGCGCGGCGCGTACTGGTCGAACAGCGCCTGCACATAGGCTTTCGGCATTTCCGCCATCTGTGCGTCGCCGAGCCGCATCAGATGCAGGCCGGCGCCATGCTGGTCCTCGGGATCGGATCGCAGCGCTTCTCGGAATGCCGCGATCGCCTTGTCACGCTCGCCGAGCTGCTGACGGATTTCGCCGAGCGTGAACCAGGCCGATGTAAAATTCGGCGCGAGCTCGATCGCCTGCTCGAACAGGTCGGCCGCGGCCGGTAAATCGCCCTTGAGCTGGAGGTCGCGCGCGAACTCGAAACGGCGGTCGGCCATCAGATCGCCGGAGGACAGGAAGAGGCGGAGGGGCATGGAACTCGGCTCGTCATTGCCGGGTCTGATCCGGCAATCCATCAAAAAAGGAAGTGTTTAAGAAGATGGCTGCGCGGGTCAAGCCCGCGCATGACGGGTGAATTTCCGGGCTCGCGCTACCATATGACGCCCATGCGCCCGCAAGACATCCTGTTGCCAACTGCTGCCGGCCTGTGCTGCAAGCCGGGCGGTTTCCATATCGATCCTGTCCGCCCCGTCGAGCGCGCCGTGATCACCCACGGTCATTCCGACCATGCGCGTGCCGGCCACGGCGCCGTGCTGGCGACGCAGGAGACGCTGGACATGATGCGCCTGCGCTACGGCGAGAATTTTGCCGGCACGACGCAGGCGATCCGCTATGGCGAGGAAATCCGGCTCGGCGACGTCAAGGTGAAGTTTCACCCCGCGGGCCATGTGCTGGGCTCGGCGCAGATCGCGGTGACCTGCAAGGACACCTGCATCGTCGCCTCCGGCGACTACAAGGACGCGCCGGATCCGACCTGCGCGCCGTTCGAGCTCGTGCCCTGCGATATCTTCATCACCGAGGCAACGTTCGGGCTGCCAGTGTTTCGCCATGGCGACGCGGCGGACGAGGTTGCGAGGCTGCTCGCCTCGGTCGCGCTGTTTCCGGAGCGCGCGCATCTCGTCGGCGCCTATTCACTCGGCAAGGCGCAGCGCGTCATCGCGTTGCTGCGCGGGGCCGGATACGACGCGCCAATCTACCTGCATGGCGCGATGGAGACGATCACGCAGTATTATCAGAGCCGCGGCATCGAGCTCGGCGAGCTGCGGCCGGCGAAGGGCATGAAGAAGGCGGCTCTCGCCGGCACCATCACGCTGGCGCCGCCGTCGGCCACCTCGGATCTCTGGACCCGGCGCTTTCCCGATCCGGTCACCGCCTTCGCCTCGGGCTGGATGCGGGTCCGTGCACGGGCGCGGCAGCGCGGCGTCGAACTGCCGCTAGTGATTTCCGACCACGCCGATTGGGACGGCCTCACCGCGACGATCGCGGCCACCGGCGCCGGCGAGATCTGGGTCACCCACGGCCAGGAAGACGCGCTGGTGCATTGGTGCAAGAGCAAAGGATTGCGGGCGCGGCCGCTCGATCTCGTCGGCTATGGCGATGAGGAGGAGACCGAGACGCCGATTGCAAGCGAGGCCGAGGCATGAACCGCTTCGCCGAATTGCTGGACCGCCTCGCCTACGAGCCCGGCCGCAACAACAAGCTGCGGCTGATCACCGGCTATTTTCGCGAGGTCGGCGACCCCGACCGCGGCTATGCGCTGGCCGCGCTGACCGGCGCGCTGAGCTTCAAGCACGCCAAGCCGGGATTGATCCGCGACCTGATTGCGGCGCGCACGGACGAGGTGCTGTTCGGGCTGTCGTATGATTACGTCGGCGATCTCTCGGAGACGGTCGCGCTGATGTGGCCCAAGAGCGAACTGGCTGGTCACAACAACCCGCCGCCACCAACCCTCACCGACGTGGTCACCACGCTGCGCACGCTCGGCAAGACCGAGCTGCCGGGCCAGCTTGCGCGCTGGCTCGACGAGCTCGACGAGACCGGCCGTTGGGCGCTGTTAAAACTCGTCACCGGCGCGCTTCGCATCGGCATCTCCGCGCGTCTGGCAAAAACCGCGGCTGCCGCACTCGGTGACAAGGACCCGCATGAGATCGAGCTGATCTGGCCCGGCCTCGCCCCGCCCTATCTCGATCTGTTCGCCTGGCTCGAGGGCCGCGCCGAAAAACCCGTCAACCGCGATCCCGCGCCATTCCGCCCGGTGATGCTGGCGCATGCGATCGAGGACTCAGATTTCCAAAGCCTCGATCCTGCCGACTACATCGCCGAATGGAAATGGGATGGCATCCGAGTGCAGGCGGTCGCAGGCCGCGACGATCGTGGGCACATCACGGCGCGGCTCTATTCGCGCACCGGCGAGGACATCACGGGGAGCTTTCCGGACCTCGTGCCGTCACTGCATCTGCCCGGCGCGATCGACGGCGAGCTGCTGGTCGTGCGCGACGGCCGCGTGCAGAGCTTCAACGTCCTCCAGCAGCGGCTCAACCGCAAGGTCGTGTCGCCGAAGCTAATCAAGGAATTTCCAATTCACCTGCGCGCCTACGATCTGCTCGGCGACGACGAGAACGATTTGCGCGAGCTGCCCTTTGCCGAGCGGCGCATGCATCTCGAAACGTTCATCAGGAAGCTCGGCGATACCAGGATCGACCTGTCGCCAACGGTCGCGTTCGCGAGCTGGGACGCGCTCACCGCCGCACGCGCCGATCCCGCAAGCGCCGGTGCCGGCGAGGACGCCGAGGCCGTCGAAGGCGTGATGCTGAAGCGGCGCGATGCGCCTTATCTGCCGGGACGGCCGAAGGGACAGTGGTGGAAGTGGAAGCGCGATCCCCACATCATCGACGCCGTCTTGATGTATGCGCAGCGCGGCCACGGCAAGCGCTCGTCCTATTATTCCGACTACACCTTTGGCGTCTGGACCCAAGGCGAAGCCGGCGACGAGCTGGTGCCGGTCGGCAAGGCCTATTTCGGCTTCACCGACGAGGAGCTGCTCCAGATCGACCGCTTCGTCCGCCGCAACACCACGGAAAAGTTCGGTCCCGTGCGCCATGTCGTGCACGAGCCCGACAAGGGGCTGGTGCTGGAGGTCGCCTTCGAAGGATTGCAGCGCTCGCCGCGGCACAAGTCCGGCGTCGCCATGCGCTTTCCCCGCATCAGCCGCCTGCGCTGGGACAAGCCGCCGCGCGAGGCCGATCGGCTGGACGCGCTGGAAAAGCTGCTGAAGGCCGAGGTGGCCGAAGCCGAGGCATAGCCGGGGAAAGTGGTCCCGCCGCCGGCCAGCGCAAAGCCGGCGAGCATATATGCACAGAACCCGCAATCGGCCCCGGCGGCGGTCCCAGAACTTGCACGATGCCGGCATCGACATCGCGCCGCGCTCTTATGGGGCGGACGCAGTGGGATGAGAATTGATGGGCGTTCACACCCCCATGAAGATGCGCATTTACCTTACCGCTGTTGCTTTCCCGCGACGCGCCGGGTGGCATCCAAGGTCGGCGCGCCCGCAGTTTGCCTGATATTAAAATCCGGTAAGCCGATTGACGGGGGAACGCGGGTTCCCCATCTGCCTCGCCGTGCCCTATAATGGGGTTCGAATCCGCAGGAGTTTTTAGATGGCCAACGACGTCAGAGATTTGCCGGCCGGCCACAGCGATGGCCTGAACCGCTTTCTCGGCGGCTCGCCGCTGGCGGTCGCATTCCGCCTGATCCTGCTCTCGATCCTGGTCGGCGTCGTGCTGGCCGCGATCGGCTTCGACCCCTGGAACATCATCCATAGCATTCGCCTCTTGTTCCAGCGGCTGTGGGACCTCGGCTTCGACGCGGTCAACTGGCTGTGGCGCTACTTCCTGCTTGGCGCCGTCATCGTGATCCCGGTGTGGTTCCTGTCGCGTCTGTTCGGCGCGCCGCGCGGCCGATAAGGCATTCTTGAGCATGATCTTGTCGGAATACCGCTTCACACTTTGCGCTGACGCGGCCCTTTGGGTCCGGATCATGCTTTAGGGAGTGCGCAGCCGATGCAATTGCGCTTCGTCGGCTGCGGTGACGCGTTTGGCTCGGGCGGCAGGTGCAACACCTGCTTCCACGTCACCGGACGCGAGGTCAATTTCCTGATCGATTGCGGTGCCTCCTCCCTGCCGGCCTTGAAGCGGCTCGAGATCGATCGTGATGCGATCGACCTGATCCTGATCACGCACTTCCACGGCGATCATTTTGCCGGCCTGCCGTTCTTTCTGCTCGACGCGCAGTTCTCGAAAAGGACGCGGCCACTGGTGATTGCCGGCCCGCAGGGGATCGAGATGCGGCTCGCGCAGGTGATGGAAGCGCTGTTCGAGCACTCATCGAAGACGAAGCCTCGCTTCGAGCTGTCCGTCGTTGCGCTCTCACCCGGCGAGAGCCGCAGCTTCGGTGGCGTAACGGTGACGCCCTATCCCGTCGTGCATGGCGAGTCCGGCGGACCATTTCTCGGCTATCGCATCGCGACTGAAGACCGTGTTCTCGCCTACAGCAGCGACACCGAATGGACGGAGACGCTCATTCCGCTGGCGCATGGCGCGGACCTTTTCATCACCGAGGCCTACATGTACGAGAAGGTGGTCAAGAACCATCTCAGCCTGAAAACCTTGGAACAGCATCTGCCCGAGATCGGCGCCAAACGGCTTGTCCTCACCCATATGAGCGACGACGTGCTGTCGCGCCTTGACGACGTGCCGCATCTCGCGGCGGAGGACGGCATGGTGCTCGTGTTCTGACATGCACGCACCGGTCCACCCCAAGGTTACCACACGGCAAGTGTTCGCCATCGCAGGTCCCGCGATGGTCGCTAACCTCACCACGCCGCTGATCGGCGTGGTCTCGACCACGGCGATTGGACGGCTCGATGATGCCGCCCTACTCGGCGGCGTCGCCATGGCCTCGGTGATCTTCGACTGCCTGTTCTGGCTGTTCGGCTTCTTGCGCATGAGCACACTCGCCTTCACCGCGCAGGCGCTCGGCGCCGGCGAGACTCGCGAGCTGACCGCGATCCTGGTGCGCGGCTTCATCGTCGCGGGCCTGATCGGAGTTGCCCTGATCGCGCTGCAGCTGCCGCTGACCTCCGTGCTGTTCGACCTCATGGGCGGCAGCGAAGGCGTGACGCGCGCCGCCAAGACCTATTTCATGATCCGGATCTGGTCGTCGCCGTTTGCTTTCGCCAACTATGTCATTCTCGGCTGGCTGGTAGGGCAGGCCCGCGCCAATCCGGCACTCGCGCTCCAGGTCGTCATCAACCTCATCAACATGGTGGCGACGATCCTGCTGGTGCTGGTCTATGACACCGGCATTGCCGGCGCGGCGATCGCCGCGCTGCTGTCAGAGACGATTGGCTTTATCCTGGGCGTGGTCGTCTGCCGACGCTGTGCGGACGGCGGCTTTGCCGTTCCCCGCGCTCGCCTGTTCGACCGGACCAAGCTGATGCGGATGCTGGCGGTAAACTCCGACATCATGATCCGCACCGCGGCGCTGATCGCCGTGTTCCTGTTCTTCACAGCCAAGGGCGCGCGGGCCGGCGACGTCACGTTGGCCGCGAACTCCGTGCTCAACAATTTCCTGCTGGTCAGCGCCTTCTTCCTCGACGGCCTCGCCAACGCCGCACAGCAGCTCTGCGGCCGCACCTTTGGCGCCCGCGACGCCAAGGGCTTTGCCGATTCGACCCGGCTGGTGCTGCTGTGGGGACTCGGCTTCGCGCTGGTGGTCGCGGTGCTGTTCGCGCGGCTTGGCCCGGTGCTGATCGATTTCATGACGGCGAGCGAGGACGTCCGCCGCGCCGCGCGCGACTTCCTGCCGTTCATCGTGCTTGCACCCATACCCGGCGTGTTCGCCTTCGGCTTCGACGGCATTTATGTCGGCGCGACCTGGGCACGCGAGATGCGCAATCTGATGCTGGCCTCGCTCGGAATTTTTCTGGGCACGTGGTGGGCGCTGCAGGCGTTCGGAAATGCCGGCCTGTGGACCGCGCTGCTCGGCTTCTACGTCGCGCGCGGCGGGCTGCAGGGCCTGCGTTATCCGGCGCTGTTCAAGGCGACGTTTTCAAAGCCGTAACCCCGGATGGAGCGCAGCGAAATCCGGATATTGCTACCACGCGGACAGATCCCGGATTGCGCTGCGCTCGATCCGGGCTTCGGGGCCTCCAGCTACATCCCCGGCCAATCCTCGGCCGTGAGCGTGGCGGCGTCGGCGCCGACGATCTCGGACAGCGAATCGCGCCCCGTGCGCAGCAGTGTGGAGGTCAGATCGCGCTTGATCTCGTCGACGAGGCCGAGGCCCTTGTAGACCAGTGACGAATAGAGCTGGATCAGGCTCGCGCCGGCGCGGATTTTTGTCAGCGCCGCGCCGCCGGAATCCACGCCCCCGACGCCAATCAGCGGGAACGCGCCTTCGACGCGCACATAGGTCTCCGCGACCATGCGCGTCGACAAGCGAAACAGCGGCCGGCCGGAGAGGCCGCCCTGCTCCTTGGCGCGCATCTGCTCGCGCAGCGTGCTCGGCCGCGCGATCGTCGTGTTCGACACGATCATGCCGTCGACCTTGCGCGCGCGGGCGACCTGCACGACGTCGTCGAGCTGGGCGAGGCTCAGATCCGGCGCGATCTTGAGCAGCACCGGCGTGTCACCGGCCTTCTCGCGCACCCGCTCGCGCGCGTCGATCACATGCGCGAGGAGATCGTCGAGCAGCGCGCCCTCCTGGAGATTGCGCAGGCCCGGCGTGTTGGGCGAGGAGACGTTGACGGTGAAATAGCTCGCGACCGGCGCGAAGGTCTCGATCAGCTTGACGTAATCGGCGACGCGATCGGGCGAGTCCTTGTTGGCGCCGACATTGACGCCGACGATGCCGCCGTTCTCCGCGCGCGCGGCGAGCCGCCGCAGCACGATAGCCGCGCCATCATTGTTGAAGCCCATGCGGTTGATGACGGCTTCATCGCGCTCCAGGCGAAGCAGCCGCGGCCGCGGATTGCCGCTCTGCGGGCGCGGCGTCACCGAGCCGATCTCGACGAAGCCGAAGCCGAGCCGCAGTAGCGCATCCGGCACTTCCGCGCTCTTGTCGAAGCCCGCCGCCATGCCGATCGGATTGGGAAAATTCAGGCCGAAGGCCCGCACCGCCAGTTTCGGATCATCGGCGCGCGGCTTGGTCGGCGGCAGAAAACGCAGGCCCTGGATCGCCAGGCGATGCGCATCCTCCGGATCGAGCCAGCGCAGGACCGGCAGCGAGAAAGCATCGAACGCGCGGATCACGGGGCAAGCTCCGGAATGTCGTGATTGCCGTCGGAGCGGATCTCGAGATTGATGATCGAGATCACCGCGCCGAGATCGAGCTCGCCATACAGATGCGGAAACAGCTCGTCGTTGCGCGAGCGCTCCCAGCGCAGGGCGTCACCGAGCGCATCGCCGTCGACCTCGACGAGGAACAGCGCACGTTGCCCGAAGAAATGCTTTCGCGCGGTCTCGGGAACCTGGGCGGCGGTCGAGAAATGGATGAAGCCATCGCGCGCGTCATCCGCGCTGCCTTGGTACACACCCCGCCGCTCGGCCTCCCGCCAGGCCGAAGCGGCACAAATTTTATAGATCTTGACCACCTGTTGCGGTGTCCTGCTCGTGCTTGCTCGTTGAGTCTCTTGGGGTTTTCGCTCCCAAGGGTCCAAAACCCGGGCGCGACCGTAAAGGCCACAACTTTCGAACTCAAGACTTGCCTGCCGCCTCTTGCACCGAAAACGGAAAACCGGTTGATTTGAGGCTAGTTTTCCTAGGCGGGCCGGATCGAGGATGATCAGACAGGCCAAAGCGCAGAGGATGCTGACTCACGAGCAGATCTGGGGTGCCCTGGATCGGCTTGCGGCGCGCGCCGGGCTGTCGCCATCGGGGCTTGCCAAGCGGGCGGGGCTCGATCCTACCACCTTCAACAAGTCCAAGCGCGTGACCTCCGACGGCCGGGAACGCTGGCCCTCGACCGAATCGATCGCAAAAGCGCTCGCGGCGGCCGGGTCCTCGATCGAGACCTTCGTGCAGCTGATCGGCGACGGCGCACGCGACGGCCGCTCGGTTCCACTGCTCGGCTTCGCGCAGGCCGCGACAAGCGATCATTTCGACGAGCAAGGCCTTCCCTCCGGCAAGGGCTGGAGCGAAGTCGCGCTGCCCTTGGCGGAGGACGATCACAGCTTTGCGCTGGAGATTGCCGGCGATGCGCTCGCGCCCTATCGCGACGGCGACGTCATCCTGGTGTCGCCGGGCACGCCAATCCGCAAGGGCGACCGCGTGGTCGTGAAGACCCGGGCCGGCGAGATGCTGGTGAAGGCGCTGAAGCGCCGGACGGCGAAGTTGCTCGAATTGCAGTCACTCGATGCCGGGCAGGACGAGCGCACGGTCGCGGTGGCCGATGTCGCGTGGATCGCAAGGATCGTATGGGCGAGCCAGTGAGGGGGCGGGAGCGCTCCGCTGTCATTCCCCGCGGAAACCGAAAGCGGGGAATCCAGTACGCCGCAGCTTCTCCGTATCCCCCAACGTCTCTGGAATACTGGATCGTCCGCTCGAGTGCGCAATTGCGCACAAGGCGGACGATGACATCGAATGCGCGGCTACGCACTCCTCGCCAGCGCGCCGTCGATCATGTTGACGGCGTTCTGGATGCCGTAGACTGCGACAAAGGAGCCGAAGCGCGGGCCTTTCTCCTGGCCGAGGAGGACCTGGTAGAGCATGTTGAACCAGTCCAGCGTGACGCCGGGACGGCCATCCTTGCCCTTCTTGACCTGATCGAGGAACGGCTCGCGGCGGCCGATCTCGTAGACGACGTTCTGGATGTCCTCGGCCGACGCCTCCTGCGGCAACTGCGAGAGCGCATCGCGCAGGTCCTGCAATGCGGCGCGCTCGCTATCGGTCGGCTCGCGGAACTGCTTCGTCGGCGCGACGAAGTCGCGATAGTAGTTGATGGCGTAGCCGACCATCGCGTCCAGCTTCGGATGCGTCTGCGGGCTCACGCCGGGGCGGTAGCGGCGGATGAAGCCCCACAGCGTCTCGGCGTTCTCCGCGTTCGACGACGACACCAGCGTCAAGAGGAGCTGGAAGGTGACGGGCATATCGGCCTTCGGCGGATGGCCGTCATGAATATGCCAGACGGGATTGCCGAGCTGTTGCTTGGCATCCTGCCGCGGAAAGCCGTCGAGGAACTGCTGATAGTCGTCGACATTGCGCGGGATGACGTCGAAATAGAGCCGCTTCGCCGCCTTCGGCTCGCGATACATGAACAGCGACAGCGATTCCGGCGGCGCATAGCGCAGCCATTCGTCGATGGTCAGGCCGTTGCCCTTCGACTTCGATATCTTCTGGCCCTTCTCGTCGAGGAACAGCTCGAAATTGAAGCCTTCGGGCGGCGTGGCGCCGAGCGTCCTTGCAATGGCGCCCGAGAGCTTGACCGAGTCGATCAGGTCCTTGCCGGCCATCTCGTAGTCGACGCCGAGCGCGACCCAGCGCATCGCCCAATCCGCCTTCCACTGGCACTTCACATGACCGCCAGTGACAGGCGTCTCGACCTCCTCACCGGTGTCGGGATCGACATACGTGACGGTGCCGGCAGCGACGTCGCGGCGGATCATCGGCACCTGCAAGACGACGCCGGTGGTCTTGCTGATGGGCAAGAACGGCGAATAGGTCGCGCGGCGATCCGGCCCGAGCGTCGGCAGGATGATCGCCATGACCTTGTCGTAGGCGGCAAGCATCTTCAGCAGCGTCGCGTCAAAACGGCCCGAATTGTAGTAGTCGGTCGCGCTGGCAAACTCGTAGTCGAAGCCAAAGCTGTCGAGGAAGGCGCGCAGGCGGGCATTGTTGTGGTGCCCGAACGACGGATAGTCGTTGGAGAACGGATCCGGCACCCGCGTCAGCGGCTTGCCGAGATGCGCGGCCAGCATCTCCTTGTTGGGCACGTTGTCGGGGACCTTGCGAAACCCGTCCATGTCGTCGGAGAACGCGATCAGCCGCGTCTTGATCTTGTCCTCGGTGAGCACGCGGAAGGCATGGCGCACCATCGAGGTGCGCGCGACCTCGCCGAAGGTGCCGATATGCGGCAGGCCGGACGGGCCGTAGCCGGTCTCGAACAGCACCTCGTCCTTCGGGCTCTTCTTCAGCCGCGCGACGAGCGCCTTCGCCTGCTCGAACGGCCAGGCGTTGGATTGTTCGGCGAGCGCACGCAGATCGCTCGGGCTGGCGGCAGGGTCAATAACGGACATTCAAGGGGCCTCCGGGCCGCGGAAAATAGCGATTTCCGGGCAGAATGCAATTTTGTGGGCGATGTCAGACCCTCACCCTGAGGAGCGCGCTCTTCGCGCGCGTCGCGAAGGGCGAGGCCGAGAGAGAGCCGGGCCTTCATCCTTCGAGACGCTTGCTTCGCAAGCTCCTCAGGATGAGGAGCTGATGACGGGGCGACGGCTAAAACGGGCTCACCGAAAAATACCGCAGCCACAGATCGGTGTAGCGGCCTTTTTCCCAGACGCGGAACAGCGCCCAGTTCAGCGCCTGGCGCAACAGGTCGTTGCCCTTGCGCACGGCGATGCCGACACCCTCGCCGAAGAAGCGGCTCTCAATGAAGGGGCCGCCGGAGAACGCGCAGCAATCGCCGGAATCCGTGCCGTTGATCCAGAACGCCAGCGAGATGGCATCGCCGAAGATGAAGTCGACCTCGCCCCGGCGAAGCGCGGTGCGCAAGGCCTCGTCGTTGGGATAGCCGTGCAGCTCGGCGTCGGTGAACATCGCCTTGAGATACGCTTCATGCGCGGAGCCCGCTATGACGCCGACCTTCTTGCCCTCGAGATATTCGGGACGGATTTCCGGCATCACCGCGTCCTTGCGCGAGGCGAAGCGTGCAGGCACGCGATAATAGGGATCGGTGAAATCGGCGCGCGCGCGGAGCTGCGGGCTCACCGCCATGGACGCGATGATGGCATCGCCGCGGTTCGAGGAGAGCGCGTCGATCAGCGTCTCGAAACGGCGCATCTGCACGGTGCAGGTGACCTTGATCTCCTCGCACAGCGCGCGCGCAAGATCGACGTTGAAGCCGGCCGGATTGCCGTCTGCGCCGGTGTAGTTGAACGGCGGATAGTCGGTTTCGGTCAGGAAGCGGATCACGGTCAGGCGCGACAGGTCCGGCCGTTCGGGCCGCCGGCGGGGATCCCAGAAGCCGGGCACGGCCTGGGGAGCGGCTTGAGGCGCTCCAGGCGCCGGCTTGGCCGGCGCCTGCGCAAGGGCGCCGGGCGCCGCCGACAACAGGCAGGCACCGACCGCCGCCAGCCCGATCAGGAGGCGGCGGACAGTTTTGAGCGATTTCGCCTGTTGCGATGGGGCCATCGGTTTGAGATTAGCGGGATTTTGTTGGGATCGGAGGGCCTTATAGACCATCCCGCCGGGAACGCGAGTGGGGATTACGGCCGGTTCGGCGATCTCAGAGGTACCGCTTCAGCTCGGCCGCGGCCTCCTCAGGCGGGCGCTTCATGTTGAACGGAGCGACGAACCTCCCGTCGCGGTCCATCAGGTAGATCAGCGCGGTGTGGTCCATGGTGTAGTCGCCGTCCTTCGTCGGGACCTTCTTGGCGTAGACGCGATAGGACGTCAGCACCTTGGTGGTCTCGGCCGGATCGCCGCTGAGGCCTTCCAGATGCGGATCGAAGCTCGAGAGATAGTCCTTCATCGTCGACGGCGTGTCTCGCTCGGGATCGACCGAGATGAAATAGGCGTTCACCTTGTCGGCGTCCTTGCCCATTGCCCGCAGCACTTCCGAGATCTCGAACAGCGAGGTCG
This sequence comes from Bradyrhizobium sp. UFLA05-89, assembly GCF_059803475.1. Lineage (NCBI taxonomy): Bacteria > Pseudomonadati > Pseudomonadota > Alphaproteobacteria > Hyphomicrobiales > Nitrobacteraceae > Bradyrhizobium > Bradyrhizobium sp. UFLA05-89. The sequence continues at coordinate 129,406 of NZ_JBANBA010000011.1, forward strand.
GGCAGACGTCCGGGCAATGGGTGTAGCCGAAGAAGATCAGGGTCGGCTTGCCCTTCAGGCTCTTGTCGGTGACGGTCTTGCCGTTCTGGTCGGTGAGCGCGAACGGCCCGCCGATCGCGGCCGGCTGAGCCACCTTGCTGACCCCGCCCATGGCCCAGAACATCACGAGCAGCCCGACGACGAGGCTTGCGGCGAAGGCGGTCGCGATCACCAGCGGGCGGGCAGTCCGGCTCATCGTGGAGAGAATCCCGTTGTACGGATCAGAAGCAGGCCGACAGGCCGGCCCTGATCACCTCAAAAAACACCTGGCTGCCGTAGTGGAACCACAGCGCCAGCGTGGCCAGCAGCGTAAGTCCGCCGAGCCCCGCGCCCGCAAATAGCAGCACGGATGGCGTCCCGCCGGCAGTGGGCGAATTGTCCGATACCGGATGCGCTGATTGCAGTGGTTGAGCCATGACAATGATCGCGGCGATACGCGCCGGTTCCCTGCCCCTCAGATAGGCGCTGGCCCGCGCCCGGGCAAGCGCCGCGCGTGGGCCAGAATAGCTCCCGGATCAGCTCGTCCTGATGGTTTGTTAGTGAAGCAGCTGCCCGCGGGCGGATTCCAGTTCTCCCGCTTGCGGGAGAGCCCGGCGCGACGGGCGGCTGGTCGCGGCCTGCGCGTCCATGTAGCAGGGCTTGTACATCGACTCGAGCTGCTTGCCCCTGAGGAAGATCATGTGCGGGGTGAGGCCGCCACGTTGCGAGATCCAGCGCCGCACCTGCGACGGATACATCGCATAGAGCATCTGGGTCGCTTCGGGATTGGTGATGGCGCGGCCGTTGACGCCGAAATCCCAAGCGGCGTGGAAGCCGAGCGTCGCATGCGAGGTCACGCAGATGCGGTCGCGCGGGATGGCCCCGAGGACGATGGTACAGGCCGAGGCGCAGAGCCCGTCGATGATGACGGTCTCGCCGGACTGGCGCAGGTCCTGGTATCTGTCGACATAGGTTCCGATGCGGCCGCCACGGTCGTCGGCGATCCGAACCACCGCGTGAGAGGCCCCCATGCCCGCGAACAGGAGAACCGCTGCGAGCAACCCCGTCAGAAACTTCATGTCCCCCGCCCCAGTCCCATTCGAATCTGTGTGTCAGGTGGTGATGCGCCGCTAACGTCCGTCCTAACCGTGGTTTTGTCTAGGCGCGTGGGCTCGCTCAAAACAAATTCAAATCCGGTGTTGCGCCCGCGCTGCACTTCGCCGATCCCCCCGCCGTCCCAACACCAAAGTGGAACAAGTTAACGGATTCTTGTGTCGCTCCTCTTGATCTCAGCGACGGCGGCTGACTTCAATCCGGATGATTACAGGGGGGAACTCAATGGCTGAGCAGGCGGACGTCATTGTCGTCGGCGCGGGGTTGTCGGGGCTGGTGGCTGCAACCGAAATTGCCGATGCCGGCAAGCGCGTGATGGTCGTCGATCAAGAGGGCGAGCAATCGATCGGTGGCCAGGCGTTCTGGTCGTTCGGCGGTTTGTTCCTGGTCAACTCGCCGGAGCAGCGCCGGCTCGGCATCAAGGATTCCGCCGAGCTCGCGCTGCAAGACTGGCTCGGCACCGCGGGCTTCGACCGCGACGAGGACCACTGGCCACGGAGATGGGCGGAAGCCTATGTGGCATTCGCGGCCGGCGAGAAGCGATCATGGCTGCGCGCGATGGGCCATCGCATCTTTCCGGTGGTCGGCTGGGCCGAGCGCGGCGGCTATGACGCGATGGGGCACGGCAATTCGGTGCCGCGCTTTCACGTGACCTGGGGCACGGGACCCGGCATCGTCGAGCCGTTCGAGCGCCGCGCGCGCGAGGCGGCGAGAAGCGGCCGGCTGGCCTTCAAGTTCCGCCATCGCGTCGATGCATTGAACATCACGAATGGCACGGTCGACGGCGTGAGCGGCAAAATCCTCGCGCCGGACAGTGTCGAGCGCGGCAAGAGCTCCTCGCGCGACGTGGTCGGCGACTTCGCGCTGAAGGCACAGGCGGTGATCGTCGCCTCCGGCGGCATCGGCGGCAATCACGATCTGGTGCGGCAGAACTGGCCGAAGCGGCTCGGCGAGCCGCCAACATTCATGATCTCCGGCGTGCCCGAACATGTCGACGGCCGCATGATCGGCATCACGGAAGGCATCGGGGCGCGGCTGATCAACCGCGACCGCATGTGGCATTATGTCGAGGGCATCCAGAACTGGAATCCAATCTGGCCACATCACGGCATCCGCATCCTGCCCGGCCCCTCCTCGATGTGGTTCGACGCCACGGGCACACGGCTGCCGGCGCCGCTGTTTCCAGGCTCGGACACGCTCGGCCAGCTCGAATACATCACGTCGACCGGCTATGATTATTCCTGGTTCATCCTGACGCAGAGCATCATCAAGAAGGAATTTGCGCTCTCAGGCTCCGAGCAGAATCCCGATCTCACGGGAAAAAGCTGGCGCATGACGTTGCGCCGCGCCACCAACAAGGGCGCGCCGGCACCGGTGGAAGCGTTCAAGAGCCATGGTGTCGACTTCATTGTGCGTGACAAGCTCGAGGAGCTCGTGCCGGCCATGAACAAGCTCGCCGGCAGCGATCTTCTCAGGCTCGACCATGTCAGGATGCAGATCGAGGCGCGCGACCGTGAGATCGCCAATCCCTTCGTCAAGGACGCGCAGGTGATGAACATCCACAATGCGCGCCGCTATATCGGCGACAAGCTGATCCGCACCGCCTCGCCCCATCGCATCCTCGATCCCGAGCATGGACCGCTGATCGCGGTCAAGCTCAACATCCTGACGCGCAAGACGCTCGGCGGGTTCGAGACCGATCTGGACTCGCGCGTGTTCGGACAAGAGGGCCAGGTCATTCCCGGGCTCTACGCCGTAGGCGAAGCCGCCGGCTTCGGCGGCGGCGGCGTGCACGGCTACCGCTCACTGGAAGGCACGTTCCTCGGCGGCTGCCTGTTCTCGGGCCGCAACGCCGGGCGCGCCGCGGCGAAGGCGGTGGGCTAGCTCAATGTTGTGGCGGATGGGCATCGGAGTTCTTGCTGCGGTGCTGCAGTTCGCCGCACCCGCACGGGCCGACACGATCGACATCAATGGCGTGACGCGCACGTTCATCATGATGCCGGCGCCGACCAAGCCTGCCCCCCTCGTCATCGTGCTGCACGGCAAGACCCAGCGCGGCGCCGACATGGTGACACGGACATCCTGGCCGCTGATGGCCAAGCGCAACTCCTTTA